>DPVY01000317.1 GCA_003527965.1 Fidelibacterota bacterium | reverse complement strand
ATTTAAATGCTTTAATCCAAAATATACGATGAACCTTGCGAAGGATTTGCTCCTTCGCAAGGTTTCTATTTCCCGGAATTGCTATGAATAAAATGAAAATTACTGACCTTGCCCCTTTTACAATATTCCCCTCTTTGAGTGGCGGCAAATTCATCAGTCTGATCAGCTAGAAATCGTTCACCTTTCCATTGAACCCGGCGGTACAATGGAATCCCACACAATGCCCATGGATGTTTTATTTGGTGTTTTGGAGGGCACCGGTATTTTATCCGTAAATGACATTCGGTATTTACTTCACACTGATGAACTCATCGAGGTTCCCAAAGCGGCAATGCGCTATTGGCGAAACGAAGCTGATTTTCCCTTGCAGATCCTCGTAGTTAAGTCAATGTCTATTTAAACCCGGTAAAAAGAGAAAATATTTCTTGTGATACGAGTAAAAATATTGTAACATTATATGTAAGTAAGCATTTACTTATTTAAACGGAGTAACTATGCAGGAATTTACCAAAAGACAAAAGCAAATCATCGAAGCCGCCATCGGCATAATCGCCGAAAGGGGAATTCAGTATTTGACAATTAAAAATCTGGCCAAAAGCATCAACCTGACTGAGGGCGCTCTGTATCGCCATTTTTCCAACAAACTCGAAATATTAAACGGCATTTTAACCCTGTTTAAAGGCCAAATAGATAAAAACTTCAAGTCGACGGATTCCAAAACGCCATCCCTCGAACAACTTCTGAACATTATTGCCAACCAGATTGATATCTTTGTAGAAAAGCCGATCATCGCTGCTGTCATATTCTCAGAGGAAATATTCCAGAACGACAAACTCCTTGCTGATAATGTACTTTCTATTATGAATCAAAACCTTGAGGTAATGGTCAATCTTATTAAGACCGGACAGGACGCCGGACAAATCCGTCAAAATATTCCAGCCAAACAACTGGGCAATATGGTCATGGGCTCTATACGGCTTCTGGTTACACGGTGGCGTCTCTCAGGATATGCCTTTGATTTGAAAAAAGAGGGTGACGTTATGATCAGTTCCATCAGAACCATGTTAACAAAACAGTAATGAATCGTAAAGAAACCACAAGCGGTATCGGCAACAATGATACTCTGAATTTTTCACTTCCATGGAGGACCTCATGCAAAACATCCTAAACAGACACTTCAAATTTCCACTGCTTAATCTTATTCTGATTCTGGTTGTAACTTTCATATTCATGAAGGTAATGAAATCCAACACCCGTATGGAAACGGATTTGGATAAATACATGCCACAGAATCATCCGGCTTTTATCTTCAGCGACAAAGCCGAAAAGATGTTCAATATCAAAGACGGCATTATCATCGCCATTGAAAATTCAGACGGTATTTACAATCACGGTACATTAAGCAAAATCAAAGAGATCACCCGCAAATTAGAAAAAATGCCGGAAATCGAAAAGAATGATATCACATCCCTCTATACTGCCGATAATATCATTGGAACTGAAGACGGAATGGATGTTAAAGCTTTCTATAAAAAAACCCCAACATCGGCAGAAGAGTTGTCCATACTGCAGCAAAATGTTCACAACAACGATATGGTATTCGGTCGGATTGTATCCGAGGATGAAACCGTTTCTGTGATAGTTGCCAATATCGAAGATGACGTCTTTTCACAGCAGTTTTATCAGAATATCCTGAAAATGGCAAAATCCTATGAAGGCCCGGAAAAACTGTATGTCGCAGGAACCCCAATCGTCGAAGGCACCATGGCCTACCTGGGTCCCAGAGATATGAAAAAGATGGTTCCTATCGTTATTCTGGTCATTACAGTGATACTGCTATTCGTATTGCGCAGTCTAAAAAACACATTCTTCACACTGCAGGTTGTTCTGTTCAGCGTAATCTGGGCCTTTGGGCTAATGGCCACACTCGGCATTCCCATTTACGCTGTTTCCACAATGATACCGGTAATGCTGATTGCTATCGGTGTGGCAGACGGTGTTCATCTCTACAGTCATCTTGACCTCTATCTGCTGGAAAATCCCGGTGCGTCAAAGCGTGAAGCCGTGGCCGATATGCTGAAAGGTATGTGGAAGCCGGTAATGATGACATCGGTCACCACCGCTGTAGGATTCATCTCCCTGCTCACTTCAGAAGTATATCCAATTAAATATTTTGGCCTTTTTACGGCATTTGGCGTAATGGCGGCAATGTTTTTCTCATTGTTCTTAATCCCTTCAGGCATTCTGGCGTTTGGTCTCCCAAAACGTAAGGCCTCTATACAGATGAAACGAAGCAATGAGGATCAATTATCCCACCGTTTCGCGGGCACGATCGTAAAGTATAAATATCTCACGCCGATAATGACCGCAGTCATTATTGTTGTTTCATTATGGGGTATGAACAAAGTCTGGATCAACTCCAGCTTTCTGGAGAAATTTGAAAAAGACAGCGATATAGTCCTGACCGATAAATTTATTAACGAGCATTTCGGTGGAACGAGTATGCTCAATGTGATTTTTGAAGCTGCTGAACCGGACAAATTTAAACAGCCGGAAATCCTGAAGGCTGTCAGCCGGCTGCAGAATGACGTTGAAAACCTGCCGCTTGTAGGAAATTCCTTCTCACTGACAGACTATCTGAAACGTATGAACATGGTTATGCACGCCAACGATGAAGCTTACGATATCATACCTGACTCAAAAGAACTCGTCGCCCAATACCTACTGTTATATGAAATGTCAGGTGACCCGGAGAACCTCTGGAAGGTTGTAGACTATAACTATACTAATGCCAACCTGACATTTCAGATAAAAAGTGACAACTCGAAAGTGATTAAAGACGTGATTGCCCGGATTGAAAGTCACCGACCGGAGTTAGAGGCTTTGAATGTAAAAATAAATTTCGCTGGTTCCGGATATAAAGCTCTGGTTTTCACTGATTTAATACTCGAAGGACAAATTAAAAGCCTACTAATGTCACTGGGAATTATCATCGTCCTGCTTTCGCTGATGTTTAAAAAAATGTCTGTCGGTTTGATCGGTTCGGTCCCGATTATTCTGACAACGTTAATCAGTTTTGGCATTATGGGATTGCTGAATATTCCGCTCAGTACAACGACTGCTTTACTATCAAGCATCGCCGTTGGTATCGGTATTGATTATGCCATTCATTTTATCGAAAGGTATAGAATTTACGCCCTTGAAACAGGCGATAAACAGGCTACCATCCGTCAAACCATGCATCATACGGGACGGGCTATTGTTTTCAACGCTAGCGTAGTAATTGCCGGTTTCCTGGTCTTGCTGTTTTCCGTGTTTCCACCTAACCGTACCCTCGGAGCGCTGGTTTCGTTAAACATGTTCACCAGTTTAGTCGGCACCGTAACCATCATGTTTTTGTTGCTGTACAAAACCAATATCTATTTTAGAAATAAAAAGGGTCTATGAAATGAATCCAACTGCAATTTTCATAAACTCTTTCGTTTTGCTTTTTCTCATTGTATCATTTTTCAAGGATAAAAGTAAAACAAAGAATGCAACTAAAGTCGCTTTAAAATCATTATTAAAAATGCTGCCGGTCGTTTTAATTATTGTCATCCTCATCGGATTATTATTGGGATTGGCGCCCCCGGAGACAATTTCAAAATTCATCGGCGAGCAGTCCGGCTGGGGAGGGCTTTTATTAATTGCCATACTGGGGACAGTTGCACATATTCCTTCTCTGTTGGCATTCCCTATCGCGGCTTCCCTGTTGGATAGCGGAGCGGCGCTTACTTCCGTGGCGGTATTTATTACTACATTAACCATGATCGGAATCGTAACGCTGCCGCTGGAGATTCAGTTAATGGGTAAAAAATTCGCCCTTTTGCGCAACGGTATCAGCTTCATTATCGCTATTTTAATCGCTTTAATTATGGGGGCGGTAATATGAAAAATGCGACAAAAGACAAACAAGCCAAAGAAGGACGGAAAAACCTTATCGGGTTGGGTTTTGTAGCGCTTATTTTTCTGATTATTTTAAAAATATTCCCCGAAAAATCCTCTTCAGTTATGGATGTATCATTGTTTTATTTTAAAGAAATGATGCTGATATTTCCTGCTATTGTGTTGTTAATGGGGCTTTTTATGGTTTGGATCTCCAAGGATATTGTGCTTAAATATATGGGAACGACTTCAAGCTTAAAAGGCATTATTATTTCAATTATTCTGGGCGCTTTGCCGACGGGTCCTTTGTATGTAGCTTTTCCGCTGGCTTTAGCGTTAAAAAACAAAGGCGCCAGCATTACGAATATCGTCGTTTTTCTTTCTGCCTGGGCTTGTATAAAAATCCCGCAGGAATTGGTTGAATTCCAGTTTTTAGGTTTAAAATTTATGGCGGTGAGACTGGCGCTGACAATTATCTTTGTGACTATTATGGGGATGATTATAGAAAAACTAAATAAAGTAACCGGATAGTATTAATCGATTTTGCGATTGAAGATAAAAATGAAAATTCAAAAAAAATAAGAGGTGTAAAATGATCAGAAAAATTCAAGTCGTAATATTGGCAACGCTTATTGTTTTGCCGGTACTTTCCTTTGCAATGGATAAAATCTCAGGTCTGCAAATCATTGAAAACGTGTATAACCGTCAGACAGGTAATGACCAGCAGGCAGATCTGACCATGTCTTTAATAAATTCACGAGGCGATGAACGCGTCAGAACCATTAGACAGTTCACCAAAGATTTTGGTGCAATGGAAAAAAAGATCATGTTCTTCAAAACACCCGCCGATGTGCGCAACACATCGTTCATGAACTGGAGCTATGACGATGAGAACAAAGACGACGATCAGTGGATTTACCTGCCGGCATTAAAAAAGATAAAACGAATCTCCAGCGACAGTAAAAGCGACTATTTCATGGGCTCGGATTTTACGTACGATGATCTCGGTGACCGGCATCCTTCTCAGGACACACACAAATTAATCGGTGAAGAAATGATAAACGGCGAGAACTGCTATGTCGTGGAGAGTATTTCCAAAGACGAAGACTATATGTATTCCAAAACCGTGATATGGATTATCAAGGACAAATGGATTGGGCTAAAAAAGGACTTTTACGATGAGGATGAAGACCTGTTGAAAACCCTGACGGTTAAGAAATTTGAACAGATCAGTGGCTACTGGACAATTCTCAGTACGGAAATGCACAATGTCCAAAAAAATCACACAACCAGAATGCAATTAGAAAATGTAAAAATAGATACGGGAATAGCCGATAATCAATTTACCGAGCGTATGATGAGAAGGGGGCTTTAATGTTTAAAAATATTAGCGCTTTTACTTTATTGCTTGCAATTCTTTTCACAGCCGGTAATCTTCATGGCGAATCGGTTTTCATTAGCGGTTACGCCAGAAATTATACGGGAATGTTGCTCAATGATACCAGGGAATATTCAATAGTCCAGAATACCTTTGATCTGAAATTCGAGCACAGCCGTAATAGTGTTGCATTTAAGGCTAACCCCTATTTTTACCAATATTTCGATAAAGATTTAAAAATTGGTTTGCGGGAAGCCTATCTCGATATTTTATTCGACAAAATGGATATTCGTATGGGCAAGCAACAGATCATCTGGGGTAAGGCTGACGGCGTTTTCATTACGGACATTATTTCCCCAAAAAACCTGAGCGAATTTCTGTTACCCGATTTTGATGAAATCCGTATGGGGGTTACTGCCCTGAAAGCCGATTATTATCTTGGTGATCACACCTTTGAAGCGGTCTGGATTCCGGCTTTTTCCGCCACAGTTACACCGGACACCGGTTCCATCTGGTACAAAACGCTCTCCTTCCCAATCGCTCCGATCTTTGATGATTCACATAAAGAGATAACTCCCAGCCTGCAAAACAGTGAACTCTTCGGAAAGTTTTCAGCCATGACTTCGTTAATCGATTTTGAAGTGATGGGTGGCTATGCTTGGGATGACGATCCGACAATGCATATCCAAAAATCGATCAATCCGGCAACTCAGCAATTATCCGGTATTACTTTATTACCTCAACACCATCGTCTCAGTATCGGCGGCGGTAGTTTCAGCACGACCGTCGGCGCTTTTGTATTGCGGGGAGAGGGCGCTTACTATTCCGGCAAATATTTTCTGACCGATAATCCGACAGCAATTGATGGAATTACAGACAAAAATTATCTGCATTATCTTTTTGGGGTGGACTTCAATATCGGCGATACCCGTATCAGTTCCCAATTCATCCAACAAACTATTTTGGATTATGATGAGTATCTAAAAAATGATGAATTTGAAAATACCGCTACAGTTCTGATCAGCCGGACATTTATGCGGGAAACCCTGAAGATTGAGCTGTTCTCCTATATCGGCTTAACAAACGAAGACGCCCTGATCCGGCCGAAATTGACTTATGATTTTACAGACGGATTTCAGTTTCTGCTCGGCGTGAACATATTTACCGGCAAGGATGGACGCTTCGCCCAATATGACGACAATGATATGATTTATTTCAAAGTAAGATACAGCTTTTAATCTAAATATTTCACAGTGAGGCACACATATTTTTGTAGAAATGATTCATCAAGTATGCTATTAGAAAACAATAATAAAATCAGCTGCCATCGATTTCCTTATTAAGACTTATTATCCTTTCCCTATAGATACACACGCCTTCAGAAACAGAGAACTCCCACTGGATTAATGATCACAGAGATTGACGCCGCTCTCCAGCGTTCCGGCAAGATAGGTCTTTACAATCTCGTCGGGATCAGCAATATCGACACCAAAATAGACATCAATCTGGTTTTGGTGAAACAGCGCTTGCGCCCGGTTGCCCATCCCGCCGCCGACAACCACCTTCACGCCCAATTCATGCAACCATTTAGGAAAGACACCGGGTTCATGAGCCGGGGGAGTTTCCAGTTTCGACGCAATGATTTTACCATCGTCCACCTCATAAATTCCGAATTGTTCACAATGTCCAAAGTGAGAAGATAACTGTCCACCAGTCAGGGGAATTGCTATTTTCATAATTTTTACTTCCTTTCACGTTTATCGGATATTAATCCAATTGTCTATAATTCCAGTGATACCGGATTAAAGATCCCGAAGCGGTTTTTCCCGGCGATCACCTAACAATTTCTCAATTTTTTCCAGCAATGTTTCCGGATTTACCGGTTTATCCAGAAAAATATCCACCGGCAGATAGTCCTTGTCCGGAGCGAACCGATAGGGCACCTTTTTCTGATCGTGGATGCAACTCAAAATAATAATCGGTAAATCCTTCAGATCTAAATCCTCCCGAATCTCCCGAGCCACTTGAAATCCCTCAAAATCCGATGGCATCATAACATCCAGCACAACCAAGTCGGGACGAAAAGTCTTAACTTTTTTAAGACCCGTTTTCGGGGTTTCCGCTGTTTCTACCTCATATCCTTTTTTACCGAGGAACACGGAAAGAATTTCCAGATAATCTAAATCATCATCGATAATCAGTAACCGACTCATAACTGCTCCTTTACCTTAATCATTTTACTGATGGCTGCTTCCGCCGCATTGACAATACCGTAAGCGATTGGAGATGCAGTAATCAGAGGATGTGTTCCCGATTGAAACATGGCGATCTGTTCAGCCGTCATACGATTCTGGACACAGGCAGAAACGGCATTCGTGATCTCACCGACACTGGCATCACCCCGAATCTGACCACCCAACAGAACACCGGAATTGATCTCAAATACCAGTTTGATCTTGATTTTAGCTGCACCCGCCAGTTTTCCGGGATGACGATTAACGCTCTCATTAACAGCGCTGATAACGTTGTATCCATGGGCTTTTGCCATTTTCTCTGTCAGTCCGGCGGTTCCCAAAGCCAGATCACCCACAGCGGTTCCCCACACACCAACAGTACCCGGTGTTTCACGCTTAATGCCAAATACATTAGCGCCGGCGACCCGGGCTTCTAGCGTTGCAATTGAGGCTAATCTCAAGGCTGAAGAATTGCCGCCGAAGAACGACACTTTTTCGGCGCAATCACCGCAGGCAAAAATATTAGAATCGCTGGTTCGCATGGCACGATCAACCACGATTCCACCAGTCAGACCAATGCGTAAACCGATTTTTTTCGCCAGATCGGCATTGGCAACCGCACCGATCCCCAAAATTACAATATCCGCTGCAATCGTTTTGCCGGTAGATAGCGTCACGCTCTCAACATGCCCACCGCCGTCAATGGAAACAACCTTCGAGCCGGTATAAATATTTACCCCGCGTGACTGAAGCTGCTGTTCCATTTCCACACAAAATTCCTCATCATAGGACTGATAGAGACAATGCTTTTCAATTTCAATGACACTAACGTTTTCAACTCCGGACTTCTTAATTTCGTCACTGATTTCAATTCCGATAAAACCGCCACCAATAACCACCACATTTTTAACAGACTTTAATTTTTCCTGCATATCCGTCAGGTATTGCACATCCTTAATGATGGCATACACGCCTTCCTTATCGTGTCCCGGAATCGGTGGCATAGCCGGATAACTGCCGGTACCCAGAATTAATTTTTCATAACCAAATTCCTCTTTTTCCGTTTTCACAACTCTATTTTCCCGGTCGATATTCATAACCTGGTCAATATGCAAACCGAGATTCATTTTTTCATAAGCTATATCGGGAACCAGATTTTCACGAGGATTTTCCAGTGAACCGAAGATATAGGGAATACCACATGGAATCAGCACTCGTTCTTCCTTGCGAATCACCAGAATCCGCTTATCCGGATAATGGCGTCGAACTGTCTGAGCTGCCGTCAATCCAGCAGCACTTCCACCTACCACAATTACATCATACTTTTCCATTAGTAACCTTTCTATTTAATCGTTGATAGTATCAATAAAGAATTATCCTAACCGACAGGAGTCGGAAATCACGAATTGTTCACAGTGTCCAAAGTAAGCAGATAACTGCCCGCCGGTTGGGGGAATTGCTGTTTTCATATCAATCGTTTTCTTTCATTTTATTATCTGATTTCAAACTTAATACAAAGGGTATCGAACCCAGCGCCCCGCCGGCTGCGATTTTATAGGTTAATTCCAGACCGATTTTGTCCGCCGCCAGCCCCACCAGTAAAACCATTATAGAGCTCAATCCAAAACTGATGGTCATGTAAACCCCATTAATAAAAGACATATGTTTCGTATCGAGATCGTGAACCAGAGCCAATAACACCGGTCCGCTGGCAAAAAGGAAAAATCCGGTAACAATTAAAATGGGAACGATCAATACACCGTTAAATTTAACAAACAGCCACATTAAGATAGGATTCATAATTGCAATTACAAGCAATGAATTTTTTCGTCCGATTTTATCAGAAATAATTCCGGCAAAGAACGTCCCGCCTGCCCCGGCAAATTGCAAAACAGACAGAGAAGCTCCTGCCATCCACAACGTAGCGCCCTTGGAAGTCAGGTAAGTGGGCAGGTAAATAGTTAATGCCGATTTCATCCCGGCACGAAAAAATACAAACCCGCCAATCGATATAAAAAACGGTATTAACCCCACAAAGGTTTTGCGGGCACCAATTCCTTTTTTCTTTCCAAAATCCTTTTTTATTTCAATTCTGTGCAAGCGAAAATAGAGAATGACCGAAGCAACCAAACCAAAAGGTATCAGCCGATAAGTTCCCTCCAGTCCCCAGAGAGAAACGGCGCCGAGAATCGTTAGCGGACCAAGGGTTCGCGCCAATTCTCCACCCAGCATATAGAAACTCATGCCTTTGCCAATCTGTTTATAGGATACATGCTTTATCATTACCGGCGCAGGAACATGAAACAGAGTAGAACCAATCCCGGCTACAAAAAATAAAACCATTAAAATAGTATAATGCGGGGCGGCGCCCAACAAACCCATCGAAATTGCAGTCACTGAAGGTGCCAATATAATGAAATATCTCACACATATTTTATCTGCGATTAGTCCGATAAATGGGTTGGCAAGTGCCGGAATTTTTCTGATAACATCCAGTAATCCTGCCAAAAATATAGTAATGCCAAACTTTTCGATTAATAGCGGCAGGATAGGCGCCAGAAAAGAAGCATATATATCATGTACCAAATGTGCAAACGAAACGGTTAATACATTCCCAAATTCGAATTTCTGATCAATTTTCACTAAGCTAAAAACCTATCTTTATAAGTAAAACACCAATAACTAAACCAATAACTATATTTATTCCTTTAACAATTATAAAAGACCTCTTCGATTCAGCCAGCAGGGGAAGCATACCGTGACCGTCCTGAACAATAGAGCTTGCCAGGAGAACACTGAAAGGAATTGCGCCGCTATAGAAAAGAGTTACAAACACCATATGCGGACCAGACTCGGGAATAATTCCAACAAACACGGCTATCAACAGCGTGACAATCAGATTTTCAGCCACCCACGCGGAAATATCTACATATTGCATAACAAAGCCAATAACAAGCAGGGTTCCAAACGTCCATAAAAATATTTTTGGAATGTGGACCTTAACAATATGATCCCATAGATGCTCTTTTAAAAAATGTTCGGGTACAGTAGTTACTACAAACAGGGAGATTAAAGAGGTTATCATAACTGTAATTTTAATCCAGTTCCATTCTTCCGGACCTACTCCAGCGAAGAGCAACCCAAAAATAAAAAACAACAGGGTAGATGTTAGTAGCGCCCTCTCCATGCTGAGGTTTTTTAATTGTTCGGCAATATGCCCTTTGGGATAACAGACGCACCTATCCTCCTCATGAAGCGGAAGGCTGCGCTCTGGCAATATTATTTTTAGAGATTTTCCGGGAATAAATCTATCAACCAAAAAGCCACTCAAGGCACCGATAATAAAAATAATCCCTGTTAACAGCAACGCGATACGTGGGAACATACCAAACATTAAAAACGCCTCATCTCCACTGGTGGCGATCATCGCCGCCACAACAGCCCCCAGCGAGACGACCCTGTGCGAATAGAGCGCAACCACCGTAAAAGCCCCCAGGCAGCCGGGCGTGGCTCCCAGCAATGCTGCGATTAAATACTGCCCCCATGGCTTTTCCTTGATAGCATCCCGCCAGGCGCCTTTTGTCTGGATATTGATATATTCGATCACCAGCATCATCGTAAAAATAAAGCCGGTAATCATCATGCTCTCTTTAAATGTCTCAATAAACGCCATCGTCACTCCTCTTCTTTTATTTCAAAAAGATTTCCGGTTTTATCCCGGATAAAGACAATATCAAAGGGTTTACGTTCAATAATGGTAATCGGAAAATTATTCGCCTGGCACGCATCAATAACAGCCTGACGATCCGCAACCGAAATACAGACATGCTCACAGACCGTTTTACATTTTTCATCAGCCATAAACAATTCGACGGATAAATCACCAATCGTCCCCACCACGATTTTTATGTCCCGGTCTTCATTAAAGATTTGACGAGCCTGCCTGCGATTCAGCGTGAATTCCCGCTGAATATCCATCTTCAGAATATCCTGGTAAAATTCCCGGATATCCGATTCTTCTGCAACGGTCAGACCCAGGTGCTGAAAGTTCATCCGCATTTAGATTCCATTCCTTTTTAGTACAATGGCGCTGGTATCGACGCCAATATCCCGGGCAATGACAGGACATTTAACTTTCAATAAAAAGAATATCGGTCGCTTTTCTCCGGAAAGTCCTTCATAATTTCCCTGCCCCTTGCTGATTACCATATCGGCACTTTTAAACAATTTGATAAAATCCGGATTGCATGTTTTAAGAATTGTTCCCGGCGCCGGAGTCCCGGAAGAAATGACCCGCGCCAACTTATCTATTCCAATAGAAACAGCGTCCTGAAAAGTAACATCATTAATAACCGGATGCCCTCTTACAACATAAACCACCGGTTTTTTCAATTGCTCAATCAGAATTTTATCAAAGACCGCTTCTCCGGCATTATCGCCAATATATAAAATCTCCTTTGCTTTACATAGGACATCTTTGAAATCTTCATAGTCTTTTAAAACCAATTTCTTGTTAACCGCTTCGGCAATTTCTTTCTCAATATCAAATTCCCGGTTTACTCCAAAATCAATAACATTTCCCGCTATTGCCAGCTTTATCGCGGTAAGTAACTTATCATTAGATTTATCAACCAGTTTTTTCATCTCGGGATAAAGTGAAAGCGCCTTATCAATGTTCTCTTTCTTGATCTTTTTAAAAGGATCTTGGTTTCCGGTTATTTGACTGATTTTTTGATATATCAGCATTCCTGTTTCCGGAGGCGTATTATCCAACGGAATATCTTTTAACATCATCCCAACATCATCTAAAAGTTGCTTTATTATTTTCTCGTCATCAGTGGCAATTCGCCCCGCCCTGAGCGTTTGTTGTAAAAAGCAGGGCAGGCAATCAAGATAGGTTTTCATCCGTCACTCACATTTTCCAAATATACTTTTTTTCCATAAGGCTGAAAATCTTTTGTGCCTCCACCATTTTTAATAATATCCGGGATTCTTTCATCATTTTTTTCAAAAACAGTTCCAAAAATAATCTTTACCCCCCAATAATCAAAAATCTCCCTGCTCATAATCGATGATGGACCTAACATAAAAATATCACATTGCTCTTTCAAACTTTTAATAATCTCTTTGAATGTGTCATTAAAAATTGTTGTAGAAGAAAGAATCACGGCATCGCTTTTTTTCAAATAATCGGATTAAAGCATTTAAATAGC
>DPVY01000193.1 GCA_003527965.1 Fidelibacterota bacterium | reverse complement strand
GCCGATTCTCATTTATAATAAGGCGCTGATTACGGAATTGGAGCTGCAAAATGGCGACAGCGTTACCGTTAATCTTGAGACCGGCGCCATCCAGAATCAGCGGTCGGGTAAATCCGGCAAATTGCAGCCCTTTTCGCCGGTCCAGATGGATATTTATAAACGGGGCGGTCTGCTGAATAAATAAAATGATTGTGAAGAATAGATCGTTTTTAATTGCGGGTTATCGGAAATATTTCCCGACAGCAGTAGTATGTAGTTCAACCCCTCCGGGGTTGGAGCCTTTGTTGCTGGTTCTATGGTCAACAGGTTTCATCCCGACTGGTCGGGATTATTCATGTTTAACCCTTGTCCCACGGGGACCCCTTTGGGGCAGGGTTTATAACTTTTTCGACTTTTTTTCAGTCAATTCGTATTCAACCATTTCATGGTTTTGAGCGATGAATAGAGATCGGACAATCCCGAAGGGATTTAACATGAATAACATCAGACGAAGTCCGATGAAAGAAAAAACGCCCCCCTCAAAAAAATAAAACGCCGAAGGTGTTTAACAAGGGAACACACAACCGGAATCTTTTATTTTCACTTGATTTCTGTTTGTTCAAGATTTAAGTTTCTCTTTGCAATGATATATACCAGAGATGGGAAATTGCAGTTATGTTTTTAAATTTTTCAACAAAATATGATGATATGTGGAGATATTTGACTGCTATCTCGTATTCGCGGGGCCGGAAAAGAGAAATGTTAAATGGTGAATGATGCGTTGGTCGGTGGAATAAGTTTGCAGGGTAATGGAAATTGCCATATCGGGAGGCTGTTTCATCAGGTCTTGACAATAGGATAATGAATGACTAAAATAGACCCAAATGAATAGAAATCCACAAAATGGGTCAAAGAGTTTGTCTATACAGAAAACCTGTTTTAAGGGGAAATGTGCAGTTTTAACATATGTTATATGTTAATAAATAATTGTAAAATATATCTAACTTGAAATTATATTCCCATTAAGATAAATATACAAAAGGAATAGTAAAAATATGGGACAAAACAACAAAGAAGAACCCATCGAAAAACAACTTTGGAAAGCAGCGGATAAACTCAGAAAGAATATTGACGCTGCTGAATACAAGCACATTGTATTAGGCTTAATCTTTCTAAAATATATTTCCGATGCATTTGAGACTCACTACGAGTTATTAAAGAAAGGCAAGGGCGAATATACCGGAGCCGATCCGGAAGACCGTGATGAGTATAAAGCTGAAAACATTTTCTTTGTTCCGTCTTCTGCACGTTGGACTTATTTACAGAAGAGAGCAAAGCTGCCGGAGATAGGAAAAGATGCTGACTCCGCAATGGATGCAATCGAAAGAGACAATTCTTCACTTAAAGATGTACTTCCAAAAGTTTTTGCAAGAGGAAATCTTGATCCGGCAAGTCTCGGAGGATTGATTGACCTAATCAGTAATATTTCGATGAAGCAAGGCAACGGTAAGGGAGATTTTCTCGGTAAAACATTTGAGTATTTCCTTGGTGAATTTGCTTTAGCAGAAGGGAAAAAGGGCGGACAATTCTATACGCCGCGCTCGGTTGTTGAATTGCTGGTTGAAATGTTGGAGCCATACAAAGGACGTGTACTCGATCCTTGCTGCGGTTCCGGTGGTATGTTTGTTCATTCCGAAAGGTTTGTGGAATTCCACCAAGGGAATGTAAACGATATATCAATTTACGGGCAAGAAAGCAACCAAACCACTTGGCGATTGGCAAAAATGAATCTCGCAATTCGCGGTATTGACAGTTCGCAGGTGAAATGGAACAATGAAGGCTCTTTCTTAAATAACAGCCACAAAGATTTGAAAGCGGATTATGTCATTGCTAATCCACCATTTAACGATAGCGACTGGAGCGGTGACCTGCTGCGCAAAGATGGCAGATGGCAATATGGCGTTCCTCCGGTTAACAATGCCAATTATGCCTGGATTCAGCATTTTGTTTATCATTTAAGCCCCAGCGGACAAGCAGGCTTCGTGCTTGCCAAAGGCTCGCTCACTTCCAAAACTTCCGGTGAAGGGGATATTAGAAAAGCTCTTGTAGAAGCCCGTATGATTGATTGCATCGTCAATCTTCCGGCAAAACTATTTTTGAATACCCAAATACCGGCAAGCCTCTGGTTTGTAAGCCGCAACAGAGAAAATGGTAAATTCCGTAACCGCAAAGACGAAATCCTTTTTATTGACGCCCGCAATATGGGGCACTTAATTAACCGCCGCACGCGCGAACTTTCTGAAGAAGATATACAAAAGATTGCCGGTACATACCACAACTGGAGAAACCCGGATGGTAAATACGAAAATGTTAAAGGATTCTGCAATTCCGCTTCTGTTGAAAGAGTAAAAGAACTTGATTATGTGCTTACACCCGGTCGTTACGTCGGTTTGCCCGATGATGAAGATGATTTTGATTTTACTGAGAGATTTACAAAACTGAAAGCACAGTTTGAAGAACAGCTTAAAGAAGAAGAAAAGCTTAATACTTTAATTATTGAAAACCTTGCAAGGGTGGAGGTTAACAATGGCAAAGATTAATGTGATGAATAAGGAAATATCATTTTATATTGTTGATGAGGATGATTATATTAGTATTACTGACATCGCAAAGTATAAAAACCAGAAATCACCGGCTGATATAATAAAAAACTGGCTCAGAAACCGGATGACAATTGAATTTCTGGGTATATGGGAGAAATTAAATAACCCTGAGTTTAAACTGGTCGAATTCGACCAGTT
>DPVY01000191.1 GCA_003527965.1 Fidelibacterota bacterium | reverse complement strand
CCTATTTCTGGCTGCTTCTGTGGGGCATAATCTCAGTTAGCGGACTACCTTTGTCATCCGCATATCAGGGCAGAGCGGCGCTTCTGCAAAACCTGTTATTTACCACGTCTATAAATTCATTTTACTGGATTTATGTGATGTTATTCATAATCTTTATCGGTCTGTTGACTTTCGCATTATTCAGATTTTGGAATTTGATCCTAATTTCAAAAAATGCCGACCTAAGCGACCGGAATATTGATGTAAATATCACGGGTTATCAAATTGGATTGCCGCTGCTGTTTATTTTCAACATCTATTATATTTTCACTTTCCCCAATCTGAATCCCCTAATTATCGGTAATTGGCTGAATCAATTATTACCCGTTACTCTGGTAACCCAAAATCAATCCGGCTTTGATCCGCTGATAGCCGTAGGAGTTGTTGTCCCGGGTTTTCTTGGAATATTGCTATTTTTATTAATCTATAAATGGAAATTGATAAAGACCGCGCGGCTGCGCCAGTCTTTTGAAGTAGTTGAAAACGGGATCAATTTTATTACAAACGTAGATGCGGCAGCACATGGAAAAATAATTCCGTTCACGCAGGAAAGTAGTTCCAGGATTAGAGCCGCTGAAAATTTTCTGGTATATAGGCTTCCTGATAATATTTTACTTTTTGTGAAAATTTACAGAACAAAAATAACCGGGGTAAATGACCATTATATCCAATTTATACAACAGCAGATACTTCAAATTCTCCCTGCTCAAAAGGTTCTGTCATGTTTGACCCAATTAGCTATTCATAAAAATATTTTAATTACCATGATAATTCTCATTCTGATTATGATCATAATTCTCGCCAGTATCATTTAACATTTTCAATGAAAGGCATTTATATGGTTAATCACCCCCTATCGACCCTTTTATTATTACCCGTTTTCGGTATAATTATCATTCTGTTTATCAATAAAGAAAAGCCTTTAATCGTCAGAACTATTGCAGCCATCATCGTCGGTTTACAGATCTGGATTACAATTCAATTACTGATTGCCTTTGACCGTTCGACATATACATTGCAGTTTGTTGATCATTTTTCCTGGATCAATGCGTTTTCAATAGATTATATCCTTGGAATTGATGGAATAAACCTGCCTTTTATCGCTTTAGCCACTCTTATTTTATTTATTACAATTCTAATCTCCTGGAAACAAGACGACAATCCCAAAACCTTTTTTACATTAATTCTATTATTTGATTTAGGCATTATCGGACTTTTCCTGGCTTTTGATCTGTTCTTGTTCATATCCTTCCTGGGCGTTCTGCTCTCTACCACCTTTTTTCTTATCAGCCTGTTCACACCTGAAACCGATATCCGCCCCGCTCTGCACTTTGGATTTTACGCGATTATCTCATTCTGCTTTATTTTAATCGGGACACTGATTATCTCTTCAAAAACGGATCCCTCTACTTTCAATATAATTCATCTTTTCCAAAATCCCGACCTCCCTGAAAATCATCAGACAACCGGATTTTTTATGTTTCTGATCGGTTTCCTTTTCATCACTCCGGTCGTACCTTTCCATGCCTGGTTTGTCAACTCGGTCAACAAAACATCTTTACCGGTTAAAGTCCTGTTGACGGCCTTATTTTCCAAAATCGGGCTATTTGGGATTTTAAGGTTAGTTATGCCGATATTTCCAATCCCATCTCAGCAGTTTATAATGATACTCGGGCTTATCGCAGTAATCAGCATATTGTATTTTTCCATTTGCGCTTTCAGCTACACCTCGTTTGGGTCTATTATTACCTACTATACCGGTTTTCAAATCGGAATCGCGCTGTTAGGCATTTCTTCAATCTATGCCCTGCGAACCAATATGACCACAATCGCCGTCACTGGTGTCAACGGGGCAATCGCACAACTGATCAGCAGCGGATTAGCACTCCCCTTGTTACTTCTCCTGCCTAACGTCCTCCAAATGCGCAATAACAATAAACGCAACTCTTCAGATCAACAGCGCTGGATTTTTAGTTTTATAATTGCATTAATTTTATTAACCGCAGCAGGGGTTCCGGGATTTTTCACCTTTTTCGCCCAATTGCTTTGCTTTTTGGGGGCATTTCAGATTTTGGCGACCCGAATTTTGGTCTTTATCTCTCTTATCGGCGTCATTATTATCGCAATCACATTCTTCAAAATTATACAAAATATCCTGCTTAAAAATTCCGATCTGGATATTGCCTTTTACAATTTCCAATCCGGCAACACTATGCTAATCGTAATTTCTTTATTGATAATCATTATTTTTCTCGGCATAAATCCCAATCCATTCATCGGGATTATTAATCAAAGCGTTCACCACCTGATTGATATTGTCAACTCTATTTAAGAATGTCTTTATGAATAATCTGATCAGCCTGAAATATTTTGTACCGGAGCTGCTGTTGATTTTTACCGCGCTCGGTTTATTCATTTCCAATGACGCTCAACGGCTCCGTTCAAAACGCCTCCGCATAGTCATCCTATTCAGTGGATTAGTTATATCACTGCTTCTTAATATTTACAGCCTTTATAATCCTCCCCACGGTCTTTTTTATAATATGTTCGCGGCTGATTCTTTCGGCATATTTTTTAAGATTACTATCTTAATTAGCGCTATTTTAATTTTTACAATCGAATTATTAGACCCTCAGACCAACCGAAATTTCGATTTGAAGATTATGCCTAAAATAATCATTGTTATCGGCTCAATACTTTTAGTATCGGTAAACGATGCAATTCAACTTTTTCTATGTAGCGGCTTGATCAGTTTTACAGGCATTGCCCTGCTTCAGACATATAACGTTGGTGAACCGGATAGCCAGGTATCAAGATCTTTTATTACCAATAACCTGCTCGCCTTTGCCGTTTTATTTTTTGGATTTTCCTTATTATTCGGAATAAGCGGTTCGCTAAATTTTCAGTCTATCGGTCTGAAATTGACGGATCTCAATCAATCGCCGCTTATTTTAGCACTTCTATTCATTTTTATTTTATTCGGTTTTGGATTCCATATCGGTATTATCCCTTTCCAATTCTCCGTCCCGGGAATCGTATGTGGTTTCCCGTCTAATTTGAATATTTATAATATTTTTATCCCGGGAATCGCTTACTTTGGAGTTCTGGTCCGATTTTTGCACTGGACGATTAACCCTTTAGAAGGAATCATAACGGCAAAAGTTCCGCCAAATATCCTGATCGCACTTTTCGGATTAATTACAATTATTATCGGGAATATATTATTATTCAGAAAACAATCACTAAAGGAATTACTGGCATATTCCGCCTTGATCCACTCCGGTCTCATCCTTCTCGGTCTCTCCGTATCTTCATCGTTATCGATATCAGCCTCTGTTTTTCTGTTAATATCTGTAATAATCATATATCTCGGAATATTTTCAGCGCGGAAATTGTTAAAAAACCACGAACCTGTTCAACTCTTATTTATTACCATATTTTTATTGGGATTAGTGGGCTTACCCGCTACCGCAGGTTTTTCGGCGCGGTTTCTATTATTTCAAGCCCTGCTGCAATCCGCCCTCCCAAATTGGATTACCAGCCTGGCTATAATAAACCTGATGCCAATTGTATTTTTTATTCTCCGTAAAATATTAAATATTTATAACGATACTCAATCTTCATCGCTCTCTGCTCCCCCCCTCAATTTAATAATTCTTCCGCTGACATTTTTGTCAGGCCTGATTTATTTGGGATTATTCTGGGAACCGATTTATAAGATAATTAATCAGTCATTAATATTTTTTGAATTCTGATTCTACATTTTATAAGGAAAAATTCAGCACAGGAATAGTCTGTACAAAATCCGGTGATCCACGTGTAAATGGTCGTATTAAATTGTACCAGAATTTCAAATAAGAATTGATTAGAAAAGGATGAGCTTAGCGCCTCTAATGATAGTAACCTTGCTCTCTACATGTCGTAAACTGACGATAGACAGGTGGAAAACGAGTAAGTTGTTATCAATAACAAGAGGCGCTAATGAAGACACTGGAGGAAATTTTGGACGTACTTTCATTAAAACGACAAGGATATTCGGAGCGAGGAATATCTCGGTAAGATTGCCGGCAAACACACATTTAATACTACTATGACCGGTTTTGCTTAACATCATGGATTTAGCCCGCAGGTTGCTCCCGCTTATGCCGCCTGGGTAAAAGACAAAACCATAAGAGTGTTTGACAATGACCATTTTATTGTGGCTTATATCATTCCGGATGGAAAAGGGCGCCTGTGGTGAGTTCGATTTTATCTTCCAGCCCAAACTTGACCGGCAAAAAGTAATGTCCCTGTTCGATCTGACATTTATCCAATATAAACAGAATGTCATCTTCCTCGGGCCTCCGGGAGTTGGTAAAA
>DPVY01000315.1 GCA_003527965.1 Fidelibacterota bacterium | reverse complement strand
TGGTTTGATAAAATACGTTATGAGCCTGATGAACGGCGCCCGGCTGGCGGTTTCGGCGCAGGCATTGGGAATCGCCCAGGCAGCTTATGAAGAAGCCGTGAAATACGCCAACGAGCGCGAACAGTTCGGGCAGGCGATTGTCCATTTCCCGGCTGTATTCCAGATGCTCAAAAAAATGCAGGTGGAGATCGAAACCGCCCGGATGCTGCTCTATCGTACCGCGCTGTATGTGGATTATGAAGATATGTACGAGCGCAAAGCGGGCAAGGGCGAAAACGTCAAAGCCGAATTAAAATACGCAACGGCAATGGCGGGTTTTCTGACGCCGCTGGCAAAATTTACCATCACCGAAATGGCGAATAAGGTCGCCTATGATGCCGTCCAGATTCATGGCGGCTGCGGCTACATGAAGGATTTCCCGGTGGAACGCCTGGCAAGAGACGCCCGGATCACCAATATCTACGAGGGAACGACCCAGCTGCAGGTTGTGGCGGCGATCGGCGGAGTAACCACCAACGTTCTTGAAAAAGAATGGGCAACCCTGCAAAATCTTGAGGTAAAAGAGCTTGCCGGAGAAAAGGAAATCATTCTCGGTTACGTAGAGCAGCTTCAACAGACTGTTAGTGATGTGCTCGAACTGAAGAACAAAGATTTTCACGATTTTGTAGCCAATTACCTCGTGGAAATTGCTTCGATCATCTACCGCTGTGCGCTGTTTTTACCGGTAGCGGAAGCCCATGAGGAAAAGCGCGAACTGTTTCACTATTATTTAAATGAATCCGCAACCCGGATCGATTATCTAATAAAAGAAATCCGTTCATTAAAAGATCATTACGGTGAATCGATTGTGGATTTGAAAGCGGATTTTGTCATAAAGTAGCGCTGCTGAAGACTAACCTTCGGAAGGTTAGGTCAGTCTACGGCGAAAAGATCGCGAATTTGAAGGAAGATTTTATTCGGAAATATTTCCCATCTCCTGATCGCTTCTATTTTTACCGCATTTTTTTATCATATTTTTTTCTTAAAATAACTTTTCTGCTATCTCTCTGAGTATCAGTTTGTTTTAAAGATATCAGCATCTATTTTGTTCTATTAAGCCTATTTTAGCAAAATAAGTTTCTTCGTCTTTACAAAATTGTTAACTTGTATTCTATAGAGGTACAAACCACTAGCAAAATTTGTTGCATCCCATCTAAAACTGTATTTTTTTGCAGATAGATTTTTATCAACAAGAGTCGCAATATTTTCCCCAGATATATTATAAATTTTTAATGTTACATGAGATGCTTTTGGTATGACAAATTGAATGTTAGTTGAAATATTAAAAGGATTTGGATAATTTTGATTTAACTGAAAATCTTTTAAATTTTTTACCAAACCTTTTTGATCAATTCGTGTTAAAGTTGAATCTATGTAAAAAGGAACACTTTTTTCTGAAAAATTTCCTGCTTTGTCTTTTGCATAAATTGACCAAATGTTTTTTCCGTGAATTGATTCTAAATTTTCAATAGTCCCAGAAGAATCAGGCAATTATATTTTTGTTTTGCCAGAATCAGAACTAAACCAGCAACTATCAACACCACTTCCACCACTATCTGAAACAAGATATTCAAGCTCACTAAATAATTTATTATAGGTTGTATCAGGCACAGGTGAAAAAATAGAAATTTCAGGTGGAATTGTATCTAATTGTGGGCGTTGTAGGATTAAACCAGAATAATAATCTGTTAAATTAGGTATTTCATTATTAAGTTGAAATTTAACAAAAGTGGGAGTTGAGATCCCCCCACTTTCTTCAAAGAAAGTATAATTAACAGTAACTTCACTATTCTCAGGCATATCCCAATCTCCTATGTTTATTTTATTAGCAAATCTAGGTTCAAAAAAACACCAATCATCAAAATTTAATGGGTCATCTCCAATAAGTATTCCATTAATAAAATGCCCTATTGGTTCCCCCCAACTAATTCCAACTTGATAAACAGGAAGATTAAGTTTTCCATTATTCTCTAAATTATATTTTGGAAACTTGCTTGCTATTGTTGAATCTTTTAATTCTGAAAAACCATGAAAATTAATAATTGTTTGGGTTGAATATTGGCCACACATCCAATAATCTTGAACAGGAGGAATTTCATCTGTTTTATCAATTTTTAACATTTTTTTAACCCAATCTTGTCTTTGCTCACGAGTCATATTTGAACAAGCCCAATTTATTTGAGGTAAAAGAGTGTCTCCATTTAAATACTTAGCAAATAATTCTGCATCTTCTTGTGTTCCGGGAATTCCGTCCCCGTCAATATCTGCTTGGTCGTTTTGAATTCCTTGTGAAATTAAATTATGGTCGTTCCAGTCCTGAACATTATTTGAATCAACATCTCCGCTTCCATAATATTCTAATGTTGAATCTTGAGGTTGTGCAAAAGAGTTTATTGTAAAGGTAGTTTGTGCATCTGCTTTAACAGGTGAGAAAAACAAAGCAGTTGCTAATACAACAGGAGCTATTAATTTTTTAACTAATGATTTCATTTTGCCTACGACACTAAAGTCTCTGCCCTGATCATAAAATTCTTGCTCGTAATAAAATTTGCCGGCATTCCCAAGC
>DPVY01000255.1 GCA_003527965.1 Fidelibacterota bacterium | reverse complement strand
CGTGGTTTCAAATTCCCGACTTCAGGCTTTGGGCTTTATGACTTTGGACGGATAATGAATTGAGTGGTTAATGTTTATGCCAATCCAAAGGATCCCCTTCGGGGAAGGCATGCCTATGGCATAATCTCGCTTCAGGATTGTAGTGTAGAAGGATTACAGAGTAAAGATTTGTTGCCAAAAAGAAATTATAAAACCTTGGAAATTATCTGACTAAAAGCACCTTCTGCAAGCTTGTGCTTTGGTTTTCAATCACCATGCGGATAAAGTAGACGCCGCTGGCAACGTCTGTACCTCTAAAATCCGTGGCGTTCCAGGTAAAGTTGTACTCGCCGGCGCCGAGAGATGTGTTAAGCAATGTGCTGATCAGTTTTCCGTTTAGATTGTACACCTGTAATTTTACCGGCGCCGGTTCATGCAAGGCTATCCGGATGTTCGTGCTGGGATTGAAGGGATTGGGATAGCAGGGATAGAGCCGAAACTCATTGATATTGGTGTCGGATTCTTTGCTCGTTGGCGCGGCGGAAACAACCTTGTTATGTAGTTCAGTCTTGCCGGCATAATCCACGTCTTCAAGCTTGTAAAAATAGGTGACGCCGTTGACAACGTTGCGGTCAATATAAGTATATTCCTGCATCTCCGAGGTACTGCCATGTCCCGGGATCAATTCAGCATTCAACATTAAAAATTCACCATTTTTATTAACGCCGCGGTAGATATTGAAGCCCAGGTTCTCGGTCTCCGATTCGGTGGACCAGTTGAGCGTGACCTTACTGTTGCCGGGAACAGCGTTGAAGTCCTGAAGTTCGACGGGGAGAGAGTTATCCTCATCGTCTGAACCCAGAATGAATTCGCTAAAAGAGGATACGGTAGCAGACAGAAACCCATCGGCATAACCTGTAGTCAGTTTTGAAAAATCGCCTATTCCCGGTGTAGATCGTTTGTAAATATCCACTGTTCCGGGATCGGTTATGCCTGAAAGGCCGGCAACGGCAATTTTGATTACCCCATCACTGAAGGCAAGATTGCCAGCGTTGATAATCCATTTATAATCACTGTAGTTTGTCGGTACCGTTCCTCCAAAAGAAACATTTTGGGGTGCGTAACTATATTTGGAAACCCTCACATTAGCACCGGTTGTTACTTCTCCAAATTCTAAAGTAACATTTGTACCTGTAAAAGCTTGTGAGACATTCGTTGATGTAGCAATTTCTTCCTGAACGTAATTTGCATCATAACTTGTCCAGCTGATATCATCAACAATAATCTGGGATGCAGTCGTATTTCTTAACTCAATAACAACATCACCGCTGATGTTAATTCCGCTTACAGTAAAATTGTGTTCATCAAAATCATCGAAAGCTATTGAGGTGCCTTTGGATATATCATTAATGAACAATTCAACCTGTCTGTTACCCCCTGCGGTAAAACCTTTATACAGTCTTACATAGAAATCCGCAATCCCGCCGGGAACCGGACTTGAATAAATCTTACTGCCATCAGCTACTCTGCGTAGCATAAGAGCATTTCCATCAATACCCGAATTATTGTCATCTCCGTTTTCATTTCTTGCATGTATGTAATTCCAAGTAATTCCGTTATTGCCTACAAAACTACCATCTAAATAAGAACTGGTTGCTGCCGAATTAGTAAAATCTTCTACATAATCAGCGCCGGCCATAGGCGCATAAGATACCATTCCGCTACAGGTTACGGTTTTATTGATTGCATCGGTGGATGAAGCTGTGATCGTTTCATTTTTATACGAACCTTCACTTAATCCCGCTTTTAGTCTTACATAAATGGTGGTCTCAGATACCGTTCCACCCGATTGGGTGAGGGTAATCGGATTAGTGGCTGAAAATGATGCTCCCGTACCGGTCGAAATTTCATAATTTGTCGGCGGGGTGATTGAGATATTTGCAGTTAGATCTGAACCACTGATGGTAAATGACTGTTCTGCGGATGGTCCGCTTCCGACATAATATGAAAATCCAGATAATGATGATGTGCTAAGGGTTATTGTTGGAGTGGCAGCAGCACCCGTTATTGAAAAATTATAAGTTGTTAAATCATAAAGGGTGGAATTATCACCAACCCAATTGGAATTTTTGCTTATTGCTGACAATATTTCAGATTCAGTGCCAGACATTGTGGATTTATCATATGCCGCGTTATCGTACTCGTCTCCGGCTTCGGCCCCAAAACCTACTGCTACCGCATTAACTCCATTTGTTAAACCTTGAGGTATTGCTGAATCATTGGAACCTGCTGATGTGGCTTGCCATTCATTGCTATTGGTTTGTATCGCATAAATAAATGTTGGTGAAGTTGATTCACCCTGAAAAGCAAAGATTTGGTCTCCACTAGCACTTAAAACGAAATTACTTGTACCAACGGTTGTATCATTATCTGAAACAAAGTCAGCACTATTAGCCACCAAAGTGATTTCAGTCCCGGCAGTTAACGCTGAAGGAGCGGTATATTTAATTGCACCTTCATTTCCTCTAAAAGTATTTTCTGGTAAAAGCCAGCCACTATCAGTAAATCTGATTTCAGTGCCTATTTCAATATCAACAAGAAGTACAAAACCAAAATCTTTAGGGGTATCAGTATTTACACCAAAAATGGCAATATCTCCTGCTGATAAGGTAGTCGCACCCATCGCCATCCTCGTAATCAGGCAAACGATCATACTAATAATTAATACAGTAGGTTTCTTCATCTTTCCCTCCAATTCATACATTAATACATCGCATTCCGACTGATAATTTTTGTCAACTAACGAGTCAACTAACGAGTCAGCTAACGATATGATTTTGTACGCGTCTGCAACTAACAAAATATTTTATACAAAATCAAGAAAATTTTTCTAAATCTTTCCCATTTTCAATTTTACCAAATGAACAAGATTCCCCCGCCAGTACAACTTGTCTATAATCTGAAATCATCAATCAACAATCGTTAATCTGAAATCCTGTTTTCTGCTTTTAAAGGGATTTCACGTCGTTCAACATTTTCTCTTTGTGTTTTGTTTATATTCGTTTATATTTGACACCGATGAAAGCGAACCTGAGCAAAAAAACGAATCAGAACTGGTGGTGGCGCCGGGGATATCTTTTTTCAGGTTTGCTGATCGGGCATCAACACTAAGTTAGATTACCATAGAATTCATAGATCGCGGACCTGCAAAGGCCCGCGATTTTTGTTATTTGGAGAAGCAGGTAATAATAAAACATATAAGGAGGACATTATGGAACAGACGAAGTACATTTTAGATGAAAAACAGATGCCGACCAGCTGGTACAACATTCAGGCGGATCTGCCGGAGCCCCTGCCGCCGGTATTGCATCCTGGCACAAAACAGCCGATCACACCGGATGATCTGGCGCCGCTTTTCCCCATGGAGTTGATCAAGCAGGAGGTCAGCACAGAACGCTACATTGAGATTCCC
Organism: Fidelibacterota bacterium; assembly: GCA_003527965.1. Taxonomy (GTDB): domain Bacteria; phylum Fidelibacterota; class UBA2242; order UBA2242; family UBA2242; genus DPVY01. The sequence continues at coordinate 1,111 of DPVY01000255.1, read as the reverse complement.
GAAGAACTGCAGGATATATTCCGCCTGTGGCGTCCAACGGTGCTGTACCGGGCTCGGCGTCTGGAAAAAGCCCTTGATACGCCGGCAAAAATCTTCTACAAATACGAAGGCACCAGTCCCGCCGGTAGCCACAAACCAAACACCGCCGTAGCACAGGCTTATTATAACAAAATTGAAGGAATCAAGCGGATCACCACCGAAACCGGCGCCGGTCAGTGGGGCAGCGCTTTGTCCTTTGCCGGTGCGCTTTTCGGTCTTGAAATCAAGGTCTATATGGTAAAATGCAGTTTTTACCAGAAGCCCTATCGCCGGATCATGATGGAAACCTGGGGCGGTAAATGTGTTCCCAGCCCCAGCCCCGATACAAATATCGGTCGCCAAATTCTGAAAGATGATCCTGATACCCCGGGCAGCCTCGGCATGGCTATCAGCGAAGCCGTGGAAGACGCGGTTTCACGGGATGATAGTCACTACTCTCTTGGAAGTGTATTAAATCATGTATTGTTACACCAGACAATAATCGGTCTGGAAACCAAAATTCTGATGGAAAAAATTGATGCATACCCGGATATTATTGTTGGTTGTGTGGGCGGAGGTTCCAATGCCGCCGGTCTCTATCTGCCTTTTCTGAAAGACAAAATAGCCGGCAACAAACCGGATTTGCGGATTATCAATGTGGAGCCTGCCAGTTGCCCGACACTGACCAAAGGACTGTATGCCTACGACTACGCTGATGAAGCCGGTTTGACGCCTTTGATAAAAATGTATACTCTGGGACACGGGTTCATGCCGCCGCCGGTGCATGCGGGCGGATTGCGCTATCACGGAATGTCCCCGATCATTTGTCATTTGCATAGACTGGGCTTAGTGGAAGCTCAATCGGTGCATCAGCTTGAGACCTTTGAAGCCGGTTTGACTTTTGCCCGGAACGAGGGTATCATCTGTGCTCCGGAAACAAACCACGCCACCCGGGTTGCTATTAACGAAGCGTTGAAATGTAAAGAATCCGGCGAAGCCAAAACAATTTTATTGGGATTGAGCGGTCACGGGCATGTGGATATGGCAGCCTATGACGCCTTTCTGTCGGGGAAACTGAAAAATTATGCTTATC
>DPVY01000133.1 GCA_003527965.1 Fidelibacterota bacterium | reverse complement strand
GGTCTGATGCGCTAACATTGTTGCAAGATGATATTAATAACAATAGAGGAGAGTAAATCATAGAAAAAAAACTACGCATTAACGAACAAATCAGGATACAATCTGTACGATTGATTGATCCTGAGGGCAAGATGTTAGGAGTTGTAAGTTCAGAAGAAGCCTTACGAATTGCCGAAGAACACAATTTGGACCTCGTTGAAATTGCGCCAACAGCAGATCCACCGGTTTGCAAAATTATGGACTTTGGTAAATATAGATATCAGCTGCAAATGAAAGACAGAGAAAATAAGAAAAAGCAGCATGTGGTGAAATTAAAAGAAGTCCGGTTTCGACCCCATATCGGAGAACATGATTTAAATATGAAAATTAATCATATCCGTAAATTTCTCGCTGACGGATACAAGGTAAAAATCACTTTAATGTTTCGGGGCAGAGAACAGGCTCATAAAGAAGTAGGAATGGAATTAGTTAACAAAATTGTTGGATTAGTTTCTGATATTAGTGAAGTTGACAAGGCGCCCTCATCCGAGGGGCGTACAATTATAACTTTTCTGACTGCAAAATAGGAGAAAAGAACATTATGCCAAAAATGAAAACAAGACGATCGGCAGCAAAACGGTTTAAGCTGACCGGATCCGGGAAGGTTAAACGCAATAAAGCCTATTTTTCCCATATTCTGACTAAAAAGTCTCCCAAAAGGAAACGGAATTTAGGACAAAGAGGCATTGTAGCTGCGGCCGACGAAAGTAGAATTAAGAAAATGATCCAAAGTTAGGAGTGGAAAATGCCTAGAGCAAATAGTTCAGTACCACATCATAGAAAACATCGTAAACTGATTAAGATGGCAAAGGGCTATCGTGGCTCCCGGAGCAAACTATACGTAAATGCCAAGGACGCCGTTGAAAAAGCCCTTCAGTATGCCTACCGAGATCGACGGGTAAAAAAGCGGAGTTTCAGGCAATTATGGATTGCCCGTATAAATGCAGCCACCCGTCCATACGATCTTTCATATAGCCAGTTTATTCATGGCTTAAAGGTTAAAGGCATCGAGTTAGATCGAAAAGCCCTCGCGGAAATTGCAGTAAAAGATCCGGAAGGATTTGCAAAACTGGTTGGAATGGCCAAGGGATAAACCATGAACCTCCCGGAGCGTGTCAAAGAGGTTCAAAATTGGTTAAAAGATGACCTTGCAAAAGTCAATGATACTTTTAATTCAGTAGAGGAATTTCGGTTAAAATATATCGGAAAGAAGGGGTTAATTCCCGCTCTGTTTCGGGATTTTGGTTCCTTAGACGCCAGTCTGAAACGGGAAGTTGGGAAAAATCTTAATATCCTGAAAAAAGAGGCGGAAGAGGCGGTCAGTCAACTGAAAGAGCGGTTGACAGCGAAATCCGGTCAGGATGAGGAATTTGACTACACATTGCCGGGAATGCCATTTAATCGGGGTAATCTCCATCCGGTCACCCAAACCATGAACCGAATCTGCGATATATTCTGTGAAATGGGATTTGGAATTGAATTTGGTCCTGAAATTGAAACCGATTTCAATAATTTTCAGGCTCTGAATTTTCCCGACAACCATCCCGCCCGGGATATGCAGGATACCTTTTTTATCGAAGATGATATTTTATTACGGACACATACCTCCCCTATCCAGATTCGAACGATGCTGAAAAAGAAACCGCCGATTCGTATCCTGGCTCCGGGGCGAGTATTCCGTAACGAAGCGATTAATCCCCGCAGCTACTGTGTCTTTCATCAGATTGAAGGTTTGTATGTTGATGAAGACGTTAGTTTTGCGGAACTAAAGATGACTATCGAAGTATTTGCCAAGAAGTTTTTTGGTAAAGATGTACAGATTCGCTTCCGCCCCAGTTATTTCCCCTTTACAGAGCCCAGCGCCGAAGTTGACGTCTCCTGCTTTATCTGTGGCGGCAAAGGTTGCCGCTTGTGTAAGCATACCGGTTGGCTGGAAATCATGGGTTGCGGAATGGTTGATCCCAATGTTCTGGAAGCCTGTGGAATCGATTCGGAGAGATATACGGGATATGCTTTTGGAATGGGACCCGACCGGATTACTTTATTAAAATATGGAATCAATGATATACGCCTTCTGTTTGAAGGAGATATTCGCTTTCTCAAACAGTTTTAACTGATTTCATAGCATTCAAATAGATATTTGGCAGGTCTTAAAGAAATATTTTACGGTTGAACGATGATAGTTAACACCAAATGGTTAAAACAATACACTGAAATTCCTTTTAGCCCTGAAGAGCTTGAAGAGAAATTGACTTTTCTTGGTCTCGAAGCGACCATTATAAAGAATCCTGCTAATAAAATTGACGATGTGGTAATATCTGAAATTAAAGAAATAACTCCGCATCCCAATGCCGATCGCTTACGGATTTGCCGTGTATCTACCGGAACCGATGAAGTGGCTGTTGTTTGTGGGGCTCCCAATGTCAAAGTCGGGCAAAAAGTTCCCCTGGCAAAAGTGGGGACGACACTACCCGGTGGAACAACTCTTAAAGCTACCAAAATCCGGGGCGTTGAATCCCGGGGAATGCTTTGTGCAGAAGATGAGTTGGGTTTGTCCGATGAGCACGAAGGCATTATGGTCCTCGATGAAAATGCTCCTGTCGGAATGGAATTGAGAGATTATTTGTCGGCAAATGGGGTCAGCTTCAATATTGATCTAACTCCTAACCGACCGGATTGCACTTCTCATATCGGTGTGGCGCGAGATATCACGTTGCTGACGGACAAAGAACTGCGCATTCCTGAAATTGAGTTGACTGAGTCCGATGAACCTGTCCGGAATTATGTCGATGTGGAAATTGTAAATAGTGTTGGTTGCCCACGCTACGCCGCCCGTGTTATTCGCGGAGTGAAGGTTGGACCTTCGCCGGAGTGGTTAGTCAAATTTCTGACCAGCGTCGGATTACGGTCAATCAATAATATCGTCGATGCGGCGAATTTCGTCCTACTCGAAACCGGTCATCCTTTGCATACTTTTGACTATCGAATGATCGATGGTAAGAAAATTGTCGTTCGCCGTGCATTTGACGGTGAGGAAGTAGAGACTTTGGATGGCGTCTGCCGTGAATTGACCAAGGATGTATTGCTGATTTGCGACGCTAAAAAACCGGTGGCAATTGCCGGAATTATGGGATTAGCCAATTCGCAGATTAAGGATGACACAAAGGATATCCTGATTGAGAGCGCTTATTTCGATCCGGCTACAATTCGCAAAGGATCGAAATATTTGGGATTGCAAACCGACGCATCTTACCGCTTCGAACGGGGTGCCGATCCGGAAGCTGTTATATTTGCGATTAACAGGTTAAGTGATCTGGTTGTCCGGCTGGCGGGCGGTTCAGTCTGCCAAGGAGTCATTGACCATTACCCGCGAAAAATCGTTCAGCCTGAGATCACTGTTCGTTTCAAAAGGGTAAATTCGATATTGGGAATTGCCTTTGAGCCAGCTTGGGTGGAAGAAAAGTTCATTCGGTTAGGGTGTGTAATAACGAACCGCAACGATGAGTCCATAACGATAAAAGCACCCTCATGGAGGCCGGATCTCGAACGTGAAATTGATATGATAGAAGAGATTGTGCGCATTTATGGAATGCATATTGTCCCAAATGCAAAATCTATGGGAATTCATCCCGATTTCGAAGCTGCCGGCGATTACAAACTAATAGAAAAGTTAAGGACCCAAATTGCGAATTATGGATTGTACGAAGTCTATAATAATTCACTTGTCAACAAAGAATTTACGGAGTTTGGAATACAGAAATTCGTGCCTGTAAAAGTAAAAAATCCACTCAGCCAGGATATGGCTTATTTACGCACGACATTAATACCGGGATTGCTGCAGACCGCAAAACGCAATATCAATCGCCAGAATACTGATTTACCACTGTTTGAATTTGGCTTTGTTCAGCATTATAATCCGGAATCGGAAACCCATGCACAGGAGTTTCAGAAGTTCGCGATATTGCTTACCGGATACATTGAGGATAAATACTGGGGATATGAACAAAGAAAAGCGGATATATTTATTTTAAAAGGCATTATTCAGGATATTGCAGCACAATTTGGGGTCCGGGAGATTAGCTATAAATCCGAACAGCATCCGCATTTCGATCGGTTGATTATGGCTGATGTCAACGGGAGTCAATTGGCTTATTTTGGTCAGGTCGGTCAAAATTATTTATTAAAAAAATGGGATATTGAGAGTCCGGTCTTTGTTTTAGAGGGCGATATTTCCACGTTGCTGCAAAATACAAAACCTGACAAGCAGTATAAGGAATTGCCGGTATTTCCAGGTATTCAACGAGATATTTCTATCCTCGTTGATCTAAAAGTGAAAATAGCCGAGGTGGAACGGCTGGTTCGTGACAAGGGTGGAATATATCTTCGAGAAGTAAAATTTTATGACCTTTACCAAGGAAAAAATATTGACAAAAGAAAAAAAAGTCTTACATTTAACCTAGTATTTCAGGCTGCAGATAGGACCTTACAAGATGCAGAAGTTGATGATATTATGGTAATGATTCACAAAATCCTGAAGGATGAATTGGAAGCTCAACTGAGGTAGCACAATAGGGTATGGATTTAGTAAATTTAAATATATTAGAAAAAAAGATCAGAAGCTTACTTACTCTTGTAACACAACTTCAAGATGAGAATAAAAAAATAAAAACAGAATTAAACGAGGGTACATCACTCGGAAAAATGTTAGATCAAAAAAAGAGACAGCAATTAAAAATGAAGATTGAAGAAATGTTGGAAGTTTTAAAAGATTTTTAACTTTTCAATCGCTTTAACCGGATAGCTATTTAAAATAAGTTGAAAGATGGAAGAACAAAACAATAATTTAGTTCGCGTAACGATATATGGTCAGGAATATAGTGTTAAGGCCAAGGCTGATCCAGCATATATTGTCAGTGTCGCCAATTTCGTGAATGAAAAAATGGAAGAGGTGGAGAACTCACTGGCAACCGTTCAGTCGCCGTTACGGATTGCTATATTAGCTGCTATGAATATCACTGACGAATTGTTCAGTAGTAAAAAAGATAAAGAGGAAGTTGTTGATAAAGTTGATGAGAGAACCTTATTTCTTGTCGATCTTATAGATGAAAAACTGAACGAAGATAAATAATCCATCTTTTATAAATCGTATTAAAATTTGTCGCCATTTTTCCGGTTAAAGCTCAACGACTTTGCAAAGTTGTGAGTCTTTAAAATATAGGAGTAGACATGTCGGTAATAAATATTGTAATCGGAATCATAGGAGCGGCGCTGGGCGGTGCCATAGCGCTTTATATCTATGTTCAAAAGTTGAGACGGACTCAGACAACGGTTTTGGAATTGGTCCAAAAAGCCAAACGAGAGGCTGATAATCTTTTAAGGGAAAGCCGTCTTGAAGCAAAAGATGAAGCCTTAAAAATCAAACACCGGGCCGAAGATGAATTCCGTAATAAAATGACGGAGGTTCGGGAAACTGAGAAAAAACTTGCGAAACGTGAATTTTACATTGAACATAAAATGGAAGTCGCTGAGAAAAAAAATGAGGAACTGGATAAAAAAATTAATGACCTGAAAATACAACAGGAGCATCTTAGTCATAAGGAATCCGAAATCCAGGAAATTATCGAAAAGCAGAATGATCGTCTTGAACGTATCGCCGGATTGTCCCGCAAAGAAGCCCAGGATATCCTAATGAACAATCTGATGGAAAAAGCCAAATCCGGTATCGCCAAAAAAGTTAAAGAGATTCGTGATACGGCTATTACCGAGGCATCCCGGGAATCGAAAAAGATCATTGTATCGGCGATACAGCGTTCAGCGGCAGATCACACGGCAGAGACTACGGTTTCCGTTGTCAATCTGCCGAGTGACAATATGAAGGGGCGCATTATTGGTCGCGAAGGGCGAAATATTCGCCATTTTGAATCTTTAACCGGAGTTGAGATTATTGTCGATGATACACCCGAGGCTGTTGTCCTTTCGGGATTTGATCCTGTCCGGCGGGAGATTGCCAGAGTGGCGCTTGAAAAACTGGTAATAGATGGTCGAATTCATCCTGCCAGAATCGAAGAGATGATTAAGAAAGCGACAACCGAGGTTAATGAATCTATTATGCGTGCTGCCGAAGAGGCTATCGATGAAGTTAATTTATCACCCCTCCAGCCGGAATTAATGAAGATTCTTGGTAAACTGAAGTACCGGACTTCTTACGGACAGAATGTGCTAAAACATTCTATAGAAGTTGCGTGGTTATCCGGTTTAATGGCCGCCGAACTGGGCTTAAATGGAGAAATCGCAAAACGCGCCGGGTTGCTACACGACATTGGCAAGGCAATAGATCGTAATATAACAGGCACTCACGCTTTAATTGGTGTTGATCTTGCTAAAAAATTCAAAGAAAATGCGATTGTGATAAATGCAATTGGCTCACATCATGAGGAGATCGAAGCTACTCATCCAATTTCAGTGCTAGTACAAGCCGCCGATCAAATCAGTGGTTCTCGACGGGGCGCAAGAGGTGATACCCTGGAGTCATATATTCAACGTTTGGCAAAATTAGAAGAGATTGCCAATTCCTTTGACGGAGTATCAAAGACCTATGCAATCCAGGCTGGTCGTGAAGTTCGTGTAATCGTTGAGAATGAAATTGTCAGCGATGCAGAAGCCGATAATCTTTCTGATGAAATTGCCACTCAAATTCAGAACGATTTGAACTATCCCGGTCAGGTGAAAGTTGTAGTTGTTCGGGAACATCGAAGCGTGAGCTATGCCAAATGAGTAATCCGAAAATTATTGACGGTAAGTTAATATCCGGGAAAGTGCGTGATTCGCTAAAACCGCGCATAGAGCAATTGGCGGCACAGGGTATTGTTCCCGGTTTAGCCGTTGTTCTAATCGGTGATGATCCGGCTTCAAAAGTCTATGTCGGTATGAAGGCTCGTGCCTTTGAAAATATGAATTTGTACTCCGAAACATTTCGTTTGCCTGCTGAAACCGATCAGAAAACGGTTTTAAATCTCATCGACAGTCTAAATAATGATCCAAAATTTCACGGTATCCTGGTGCAGTTGCCGCTTCCGCCTCATCTTGATGAGATGAAAGTTATTCTCGCTATCGATCCTGCTAAAGACGCCGACGGACTGCATCCGGTCAGCCTGGGTAAAATGGTACTTGAGGTGGATGGACCTCTTCCCTGTACCCCAAACGGTATCCGTATGTTGCTGAAATATTCAGATATTGATCCAGGCGGGAAACATGTTGTTGTTATTGGCAGAAGTAATATTGTCGGAAAACCTGTTGCAAATCTTCTAATGCAGAAACGCGAACTCGGTAACGCTACAGTTACGGTTTGTCATTCCAAGACAAAAGACTTGCCGGCGATTGCCAGCCAGGCGGATATTCTCATTGCCGCTATTGGTCGCCCGGAATTCGTTGACCACAAATATGTCAAAAAAGGAGCGGTTGTCATTGACGTGGGGGTTAACAGAATTGATGATCCTGCCGCAAAAAGAGGATATCGATTGGTAGGTGATGTGAATTTTGACGATGTTAAAGATATTGTTGCTGCCATTACGCCGGTTCCCGGAGGCGTCGGACCGATGACAATTTCCATGTTAATTGTAAATACTGTCTATCTCGCTGAAAATTTTGCATCCAAAAAATAAAGAGAGCAATAATGAGTTCTGTTAATGCATTAAGACGAAGTGAAATTTGTTATGGATTAACGGTTACTGAAATTGAGACCCTTTCAAAAATCTTTCACTATCAAAATCAATGAATTTCATTAATCTTATCAAATCCCGACGCTCTATCCGGCAATTTAAACAGGACCCGGTTCCGGAGATAGAACTGATCGATTGTGTTGACGCCGCACGTTTAGCGCCTTCCGCGGCTAATCTTCAGCCCTTGGAATATATTTTAGTAACAGACCGAAAACAGGTCGAAGCAATATTTCCGTTACTAAAATGGGCGGCTTATATTCAACCTGCCGGCGATCCGCTGGAAAATTTAAGACCGGTCGCTTATTTGATTGTTTTGATAAATGATCAAATTGGTAAAAAGTGGTCTAATCATGATGCCGGTGCAGCAATTGAGAACTTTATGCTGGCAGCTTTATCCAAAGGGATCGGAAGCTGCTGGTTAGCGTCGGTAGATCGGGAATCGATTCGTAACATATACCGGATTCCGGAACAATACAGTATTGATTCAGTGATTGCATTAGGATATCCTGCCGAAAGTCCGGTTGTCGAAACCGCAGGTGAGAGCATTCGCTACTGGAAAGATAAAAAATTGGTGCTGCATGTTCCGAAACGATCGATAAAAACCATTTTGCATATTAATACGTTTAAAACCAACTAATATAAAAGGAGCGATTATGTATCCGGAGCTATTACACCTTGGACCTTTGACTATCTATACCTATGGATTTATGATGGCAACGGCATTTTTGGTCTGCTATTTTATATTAAAGCATGAAATTACCAGGCGCGGCGATCATCCGGATATTGCCAGCAATATTATCTTTTGGGGCGCCATAGGCGGCATTCTGGGAGCAAAATTATTTTACCTGATCGAGTATTATCAGGATGTTCTCATGGATCCAATGGGAATGATATTTTCCGGAGCCGGGCTCGTTTTTCATGGGGGGATAGTTGGTGGAACCGCGGCAGTGGTCATGGTTATAGTAAAATCGAAAAAACCGCTCGGCGAATATGCGGATATTATTGCCCCAATATTATTATTAGGGCAGGGGATTGGACGGATCGGGTGTTTTTTCGCAGGGTGCTGCCATGGAAAAGCCTGTAATTTGCCGTGGGGAGTAACCTTCCCCCATGCTTCACCGCCGGCTAATTATCCGGTTCATCCGACGCAATTATATGAGACGCTGATTAATATAACGCTATTTTTTATTTTGGTAAAACTTATTCGTCCGCGAACAAAACGGGTAGGAACGATTTTCGCCCTGTATTTTATTTTTGCCGGCGCCGAACGTTTCTTCCTTGAATTTATCCGGGTCAATCCCAAAGTTGCCCTCGGATTAAGCAGCGCTCAATTTACATCTGTCGGCTTTATTCTGGTGGGTTTGATTATTCTGAAGTTCTTTACTAAAGAACGAACTATTGTATCTGTAAAATAAAGCTAAATTCATGAATAGCAAAAAACCGGGTGAACCTGATCCATTAGCTTTAGAACTCAGTAAAACACAGCTATGGAAGAAAAAATCCCGATATTAACCGGAACAAATAAAAAAACTCAAAACTGTCGTTCTGAACGAGGTACGAGTGCTCCGATAGGAGTTCCCGGTGGGAAAAAATCTTTTTCAATTTATTGAGGGAGATTCTTCTTCTCCCGACAGGTCGGGATCATCAGAATGGCACAAATTGTTTTTTTATTTGTGATTGTAAGCTGGAAATATTTGCCGATTTAGTGAGTTCTGAGATTAAACCGGCAAAATTATGAATATTCGCGGAATTATTTAGTCGTCTTGATTTTATTAGTAAAATATCTTATGATATAACAGTAATCGAAAAATCAAATGAGAATAATAAAACAACTACGATGAACCAAATAATATTAATTAATTTCCGGCGAAGACAGTAAGAGGCACTCGATGGGAAAATCTACTCTGATTATTGTATTGGGCTACATCATGATTTTCGGCATGATACAAGGCGACATGTATAAAATCACAGAACGTGCCGTTGAAAATGTTTCCGAAATATATGAGAACACCCAACTTCGACAATTGACAAACAGCGCCTTGGAGTATATGATTTCTTTGCATGTACAAAACCGGACAACAGATACTACAGTTGCCATTGCCAATTGGCTGGGAGGTAGTTTTAGCGGCAGTATATCCTTAAGTGGTTCGGATGCCTCAACCAATACAGATACCATTGTGGTGAGCGCCACGGGACAATTTGGGGGACTTACCTATACCGCATCGGCAAACTTTCAAAGTGTGAGTGCAATCACTCTTCAAATGCCGACAATTACGTCATCTATGGGATTTTATGCCCCAAATGCGAGTATCACCATGCGGGCATACTCTGAGATCAGTGGTAATGATATGAATATGGATGGAACACCCGGACCCGGACCGGATCTGCCCGGAATTACCACCACAGGCACGCTATCTCTTACCACGCAAGCTACTTCTACGATATCAGGCGCGCCCCCGTCACCAGAACCAGCCACCGCTGAGGGCAGCTGGGAAGACCTGCGGGATCTTGCCGATTCGTACGAACAATTTGCCCACTACAAATACACCGGCGATCAGGTAATTTCCGGGGCGACTTACGGTTCGGCAGAGGATCCGAAAATTGTATATTTTGACGCGGATTGTAAATTTACAGCTTCTACGGTTGGTTATGGTATTCTGGTTGTCAGAGGCGACCTGTTTGTCACAGCCCATTTTCGGTGGTACGGACTGGTGATTGTCTCGGGAGTCAGCTCAAGTGAAGTCGATGATAATGCAGATTCCAATATATACGGAGCCTTGCTTGTTGGCGCTCCAACCAGTACCGGAACAATCACATCACATAGCACGGTGCAATACTCTACGGAAGCTATTAATATGGTCATGGATAAATTGATAACAACAGGAGGTGGCGGTACGACGACGGGGCCCAGACGCATTACCGCTATCCAATGGTGGGAATGAAAGTCTTATAGCACTTCCGGAATTATTTATTTTTACTTGTGTCTCCGCTCCTGCGGTGACATAAAGATTATAGTTACGTCTCAACGCGGGAGTATTGAGACGAGTGCTAAAAAAGAGATTTCAAATTACTCCAGAGGAGTTCCTGCGGAACAAATATCAAAATTCCGGAGGTCACGCAGGACTCCTTCGGAGAATGCCTTTGGCACAAAAAAACAAGAATTTGAGGATTAAAGAACTAATAACCAGTAAACCAATAAATTAAGAGTATGGTTATTGTTTAATTTTGGTGCTG
>DPVY01000101.1 GCA_003527965.1 Fidelibacterota bacterium | reverse complement strand
GATCTGTTTGCAGCAATATTGCTGAAACATCCGGAGAAATTTATCCCAAATGATTATTAATACAAAATTCTGTAACTTGTGCTGATAATAATGACAGAAATTGCTATTTATATTATTTCATCCTGCTACTGTTTACTGTTTACTGCAACTGCAACTGCCAACCGCCCCTGCTTAAGATATTGAAAAAAGAGGTTAAAATATGAACGTGATTTCAGATGAATTGTTGAATAAATTGTTAAAACTGGGTTTTACAAGCTACGAGGCACGAACGTATCTCGGATTGTTGCGTAATAATCCCGCGACCGGATATGAAATCAGTCATCAGGTTAATGTACCCCGGTCGGTTATTTATACGATCCTTAGAAAACTGGAAGCCATGGGAATAATCATATCAATTCACGATAAACCGAGACGTTATATCCCACTCTCACCGAAGCAACTGATTCCCTTACTGGAATCGGATTTTTCAAAACGATTATCATCGCTGCGTGATGATCTGTTTAATTTTAATAATAAACCGGAAACTGAAGGGTTCTGGAATATTCGCGGCTATGAGTCTTTGATGGAATTGTGTACTTCTTTGATTAAAGAAACCCATGAAACCATCTATATATCAGCCTGGAAACGGGAAATCGAGCAATTAAAAAAGTCCTTGTTTGCTGCAAAAAAGCGAGGCGTTGAGATCGTTGCCTTCTCTTTTACGGAAATCGACAAAAATTTGGGTGATGTGTTTGCCTACGGCGTCGATGAAGAGAAATTGGCGAAGTTCTGGGATCGTAAAATTATCATGGTTACAGATTCAAGAGACCTGGTAATGGGCTCCGCAAATATGGATAAGGAACAGCAGGTTATCTGGACCCAGAATCGTGCCGTGCTGACTATCGCGCTAAACTATATTATTCTTGATATCACATTGTATGGACAGCGCAAAAAGATGGATGTGTCGGATGCAGTGATGAGATTGATGACTGAGAAAGTCGACCATCTGGATCAATTGATTGAAGAGACAAACCGGAAGAATAATTCAAATTAAAGAAGGCTGGAATTGTAAAAAGTATAAAAAACTGTCATTCTGAACGAGGTACGAGTGAAGAATCTCTACTGGGTTCTCGTAGGAGATTCTTCTTCTCCCGACAGGTCGGGATCATCAGAATGACACATATGATCACTTTTTACGATTCCATCAAAAAGGAATATCGATGAAAAAGCAGACAGGTTTATTAGTAATAATTTTATTTGCAAATCTACTGTCTGCGCAGTTAATAACATCTACTCCAGCGTATCCGACAGAAAATGATTCGATTGTGATTTTTTTCGACGCTACTCGGGGTGATTCAGGGTTAATGAATTACGCTGACCTGGATGTGTATGCGCATACCGGAGTTATTACGGAGTTCAGCGTACAGTCCAGTGACTGGAAGTATGTTGTTGCCCCCTGGAATGTAAATAAAGACAAGGCAAAGCTTACAAAAGTGGATGACAATTTATGGAAATTGTCTATCGGCTACCTGCACGAATACTACGGTGTGCCTGCAGGGGAAAAGATATTGAAACTGGTTTTTGTATTCCGTAACGGCGACGGCAGTGTGACCGGCAGAGATGTCGGCGGCGCCGATATTTTCTACGATCTCTTTGAACCGGGGCTGACGGTATTTTTTGAGGAGCCTGATGTAAATTTGAGCTTCGGCGATCCGCGGCGCTCGCCTCTGTTTCTGGATTCCGGGGATAGCTTAACAATTACCGGAAAAGCCGTAACGCTGGGCTCGGAAGTCAGCGCCATAAGTCTTCAGTATGAAGGCAACATACTTGCGCAGGTCGCCGATTCGATTCTGAATTATCGCCTGTCGGGGGATTTGCTGCATTCCGGTATAAACGAGCTGCTGCTAATCGCTGTCGATACAACGGATATCCGGGACACAAGCAGTCTGGTTATTGTGCGGAATCCGCCGGTTCAGGATACAGCCCTGCCGCCCGGCGCCGGACCCGGAATAAATATTGTCAACGAAAATTCTGTGACCTTAGCTCTGTTCGCGCCTTATAAAGAGTTTGTATATGTGATTGGCGATTTTAACGACTGGCAAGTTGATACATCATATTTTATGAACCGTTATTATGTCAGCGAGGACAGCATCGTCTGGTGGTTGGAAATTGAGAATCTCAATCCCGATACCGAGTATGCTTTTCAGTATCTGGTCGATGGTGAAATCCGCATTGCCGATCCCTATACGGAAAAAGTGCTCGATCCCCGGAATGACAAATACATCAACAAAGATTATTACATCTATCCCAATTTAAAAGCCTATCCCGATGGTAAAACCAAAGATATTGTCGGCACGTTTCAGACCGTTACGCCGGATTATGCCTGGATGGCGGAAAACTATCAGCGACCGGGAAAGCATAAACTGGTTATTTACGAGCTCCTGCTTCGTGATTTCCTGCGTCAGCACGATTTTAGTACCCTGATTGATACTCTCGATTATCTTGATAACCTCGGTATCAATGCAATTGAACTGATGCCGTTCAATGAATTTGAAGGAAATTCCAGCTGGGGATATAACCCGTCCTTTTACTTTGCCGTGGACAAGTATTACGGTCCGGCGAACGACCTCAAGAAGTTTATTGACGAATGTCATCGAAGAGGCATTGCCGTTATCATGGATATAGTGCTGAACCACTCGTATGGGCAGTCACCTTTGGTGCGTTTGTATGACCATGGCGATCATACAACTTCTCCTGAAAATCCGTGGTATAATGAGGAACATAGTTTTACCAATCCCGATGCACAGTGGGGCTATGATTTCGATCATGAAAGTCCGGCGACTCAATACTTTGTGGATCGCGTCAATCGTTATTGGATAACGGAATATAAGATAGACGGGTTTAGATTTGACTTTACCAAAGGATTTACAAATGATATAAAGGATTCAGCAGATGATCCGTGGGGCAGCAGATACGATGCGGATCGTGTACGCTTGTTAAAACGGATGGCTGACCGGATTTGGGCGACAGATTCGTCTGTCTATGTAATTTTGGAGCATTTGGCGGTGAATCAGGAAGAGGAGGAATTGGCAGATTACGGCATGATGCTCTGGGGCAATACACATTGGAATTATTGTCAGGCATCTATGGGTTTTCAAAATGATTCAGATTTTTCCTGGGGCTATTATAAAACCCGCGGCTGGAATGAGCCGAATTTAGTTACTTATATGGAAAGTCACGATGAAGAACGTTTGATGTATAAAAACCTGACTTGGGGCAATTGTCACAAGGATCAATATAATCAATGTATTGGTGATTATACCATCACAGATCTATCTACTGCCTTAAACCGGATCAAACTGGTCTCAGCTTTTTTCTATACATTGCCCGGACCCAAGATGATCTGGCAGTTTGGCGAACTGGGCTATGATTATTCGATCAATTATGATGGAAGACTTGGCGAGAAACCGGTTAGGTGGGATTATTTAACCGAACCCGTAAGGTTAAATTTATATAAAACTGTCCAGGCTCTGTTAAAATTACGCAACGAGAATGATGTTTTCACGAATAAGGGCACTTCCGTTCAACTGTCATTAACCGGAAACGGCAAACGGATTGCCATGACGGGTTCGATGAATGTGCTTATTATCGGTAATTTTGGGGTGACCAACCTGGACATTGTTCCTAATTTTCAATATGGCGGCATCTGGTACGACTATTTTTCGGGAGATTCCATCTATGTCCAATTTACAACAGACCTAATTCCATTGGCGCCCGGTGAATTTCATATATATACGGATCGGAAACTTGAAACTCCGGAACAAGATATTCTGAATGATATTGACAACGAATTGCCTGACTTACCGGAGAAATATGCATTGTATCCCAATTATCCGAATCCTTTTAATGCCGAAACTACTTTGCGCTATGATCTGGAAAGAGATTCTGATGTGCGGATCACGATTTACGATCTGACCGGTCGGGAGGTCTATACGCAGGATTATTTCAGGCGGCCTGCCGGGCGCTATTCCTTTGTCTGGAGTGGCGCCAATCACGCCGGACAAATGCTGCATTCCGGCGTTTACTTTATCGTTTTACAGCGGGAAAATGATCGATTGATCCAAAAAATCACCCTACTGAAGTAAGCCTTCGGAAGGTTTCTTTTTTTGTTTTCAAATAAGGATATACCAATACTTTTCTACACCTGTCAGGTTTAATCAATTAATATATGTTGGTTTCGTAAAAAAGTATCAATCAAAACCGTCATTCCATCGAAGAGGTCTCTTTGAGATGAACGAGGTATGAGTGAAGAATCTTGTGAGAAAAAGTTTTGGTCTAAAGCGATCCTTCCCCGACAAGTCGGGAGAAGAAGAATGACAGATATTTCAGACTTTTACGATTCCATCTTATCTGAATTTGGGAGGAATTAATAAACCTGGCAGGCGCTCCGTTGTTGTAAACCCATTTAGACTTTGCTACGCTGCGGCGGAAATGGGTTTTGGAGTAATTGCTGCTGCTTGAAATATTGACTATATGAGATTTATTGAATATACTTGTTGTTGTTAATAATGATGGATAATGACCAGAGATATGCAATATACTCTATGAAAAAAATCAGCCTTTATATCCATTTTCCTTTTTGCTCAAAGAAATGTCTTTACTGCGATTTTGCTTCGGAAGATTACAAACTTCAGCGTCAGGATAAATGGGCGGAAGCGTTGTTGAAGGAGATTGATTTACATCAGAGAAACGGAATTGATTTCCGGGGAATTAAAAGTATTTACATTGGCGGCGGCAGTCCCAATTTGATCAGCATCCAAAATTTTGTAAAAATCACCGAAAAATTACTTGAATGTACTCCTTTTCAGAAACCGGCAGAATTTACAGTTGAAATAAATCCGGTTAGTCGTGATGAGGAACTGATCGATAGCTTCATCAGAAATGGTGTGAACCGGATAAGCGTCGGCTGCCAGTCCTTTCATGATGATGAATTGAAAACTCTTGGCCGGATTCATAGTTCCGGGGATATTTTCCATACCGTTGAGCGATTAAAAAAAGCAGGCTTCAGGAATATCAGTCTGGATTTTATTTATGGAATTCCCGGTCAGACTTTGGACTCCTGGCGTTCGACCTTAAATCAGGCTCTGGAAATGGAAGTGGAGCATTTGTCTTTATATAATTTGATATATGAAGAGGGCACCCCGTTATATTCATTAAGGAAAAACAATCAGATCAAGCCTTTGGATGAAAAAATAGAGTTGGATATGTATCTGGTCGCTCATGAGGTGTTACAAGATGCCGGATATATTCATTATGAAATATCCAATTGGGCGAAACCCGGAAAACAGGCCGGACATAATTCCAGGTACTGGACAGGTGAACATTATTTGGGGTTAGGTCCCTCATCTCACTCATATAGCGGAAAATGGCGTTGGTGGAATTACCGTGATATCGATAAATATATTGAATTGCTGATTAATGGGAAAAGTTTACCAATAGAACAAAGGGAATTACTTTCGGGAAAAGATCAGGAGACGGAATTTTTATTTTTAGGACTACGCACTGGCAATGGAATTTATATTCCCCGCTTTGAAGAAATTACCGGAGTTGATTTTGAATCATTACAGTCTCGAATAATTGAACATTTTGGTGATAGATTTTGGAATGAATTTGCTTTTGTTGAAGATAAATGTGTAAAATTGACACCGCGAGGTTGGTTTATTGGTGACTATATAGTTGAAAAAATGATGCAATTTATAGAGGAAATCAGAAAATGATAATCAAACATATCCGGGATGTTGTAAAAGAACCCATCGATGCCAAAGGGGCAAAAGGTGTTGTAAAGCAGGTAATGCTGGGACCGGAAGACGGAACGCCCAACTTTACCATGCGCCGATTTACCGTAGAACCGGGCGGCTACACCTTTTATCATACACACAACTTTGAACATGAAGTTTATGTGCTTGCCGGTAAGGGTGTTGCCCGCAGCGATAGGGGAGAAACAGAAATAATCGCCGATACTGCTGTGTTGGTAATGCCTAATGATGTTCATCAATTTGTAAATACCGGGGAAGAAAGCCTGATTTTTCTGTGCATTATTCCGAATCCCGTTTAGTAATGAACATTTTTTAAGTGTGTCATATAATAAGAAATTTCACCAAATCAACATGAGGAGTTAATGAAAAAAGAATCCAAGCAATTAATAAAACCTGGTGTAAAACAGGAAATTAAATCCTGGGCGTTGATCATTCTGATTGCGCTGGGTATCAAACAAACAATTATCGCGTCCTACCATGTTCCCACCGGTTCCATGGAAAATACGATCATGACCGGCGATTTTCTATTTGGCAACAATTTTATCTACGGCTCCCGCACACCGGACTGGATCGGAATTCCCTACACACGTATCGGCGTTCATATTCCCTGGTTCCGGTTGCCGTCGCTTAAAAAGCCCGCTCAAGGAGATATCGTGATTTTTAAATACCCTGTCGATCCATATGTTCACTACGTAAAGCGATGTGTCGCGGCGTCGGGACAGACGATTGAAGTAGTTAATAAAGAAG
>DPVY01000004.1:2387-2539 GCA_003527965.1 Fidelibacterota bacterium | reverse complement strand
TGAACATTTCTGAGATAGTATTATAGTTAATTTCTACCATTGTTCTGCCCTTTGTTATAACAAATATTTTTGTTTTTCAATTTAGAAACGTTAATTTTAGCCTGCTTTTTGCCGAGGTGGTGAAATTGGTAGACGCAGCGGACTCAAAATCC
>DPVY01000004.1:0-2083 GCA_003527965.1 Fidelibacterota bacterium | reverse complement strand
CAGCGGACTCAAAATCCGCCGGACTTCGGTCCGTGGGGGTTCGATTCCCCCCTTCGGCACACCCGCTTTTCTTGATTATACAACCACTTCCCCAACAATTATTTAAATAAAAAATGTAGTTATTGAATATATCTAACTACCCACAAACTGACTATCGAAAATATTTATTAATAGGATTGAATTTTAGATAGAAGCATTTCTGCTTTGCGGTTTTCTTCGGTCGCCTTTGGATAATTACTGCTAACCTTCCGAATTTCAGCAACAGCTTGTTCCGACTGATTCATTCTAAAATAGCAGTATCCAAGCCGCAATTGGGCATAAGCCTCCTTATTACGGTCACCAAGTCCAAATACAAGTTGGTATGCCTTAAGCGCTTCAGGATAGCGTTTCTGATAATACAAACACTCGCCAGCCCAGAATTGAGCGTTGTCAGCCAAAGAATGTGTCTTATCAATTTGGATGATTTCCTCAAATATCTCCATAGACTCGGCGTACCTTTTTTGATTAAACAAGGCTAAGGCTTTATCATACAATTTTTTTTGGATTGACGACGCAGATTTAACAGCCCGGGTCGATGCAGCAACCGGTTTAGAATCCAGGTACATTGTGTATGATTTATTTTCAAGATCGCCATAGAATAATTCGAAAGAAACCCGCCTGTTTAACATACGCCGCATAACGTTTTTACTTTCAACTAATGGATCAGAAGATCCGACAGGATTAATTTCAATCCGTTCAGCAATCTCCATTCTTTTTTCTTCAGGAAAAAGTTCGACCAATAATTTACCGAAAGTTAAGGCTCTTTTTTCAGCTATTTTATAATTGTTTTCCTTACTCCCCTGCGAATCGGTATATCCTGAAATTCTGATTTTGACATTTGGATCTGTTTTTAAAATCTTAACCAGTTTACCGAGAGTCACATAATAATTTGAACTAAATTTGCTACTTGGCATCGCCCATTCACCGGATTCAAAATAGATGTCATCGAACGATATGGTTTGTAAGGCAATTAATTCTGGCGAAACCGGCTCACCTACAGTTTCTTGAGGTGTAGTAACCGGTTCTTCCTCAATAACAGGGGGTTTTATATCCACTGCTATTTCGGTAGTGTCTGCCGGTTGATCTTCAACAATTTTTACATCTTCTTTCGGAGCGGGTGTCACTTCGATAGTTTTAGCCGATGAAGAAATAACTTTCTGAGGAGGAATTTTGGGGCTCAGAGTCTCCGGCAGAATCGCAGGTCTTCCTCCATCCTGTTGCTCAAGAGATTGGACAATTACATCTTCCGAAACGCCACTTTCCGGAACCGCCTCTTTGCCGCCGCCACAGCCTATCAATAAATAACCAATAGCGAAAAGTAAGACTATTCGTTTCATCCCATAACCCTCCAAATATTAAAGCACCCGACTATATTGTTATATGTCGGATGCTTTTTAATAACAAACTTCACCTATCTCTTTTTCTTTGACCCTTCAGGAGGAGCTTCCAAAGTTTTTAACCGTTTTTCCAGGTTATCTTTTTCACGATTCAAACGACTAAGCGCTGTCTGAAGATCGGTTACCGTCCGGTTGGTTTGGCGCTGGAATTGCGAAAAACGCTTGTCCGCTTCATCCTGGCCTCTTTTTAAATTAGCCAACTCAGATTCTGTGTTCATGCGCAATTCGCCAATTAACAGGCCAACAGAGTCGATCTTCGTATCAAATTTTCTGGCGGTCATATCCAATTTCTGATCGAGTGCAGCTAAATCTTTCTGAAATTGTTGGATATGTTTCCCGCGACCAATAAAAGCAAGATTAAGGTCATGCAGATTATGATCAAATTCGTCAATATTAACCACATGAACAGAATCTTGAGCATTTAAAAAGTCCATCCGATTATTGACTTTGTTTACGACAAATGCGAAATAAATCGCAACCACGACAAGTAGCGCTAAAACTATTGTCTTAATCATCTCTTTCATTCACAACTCCCATATTTACAATTCAATTATTACCATTTATTTTTTTCTGAGTCTTTGTTCTCTATTTTACCTCTTAATGACTAAATATTTTGATAAAATCAGGTAATTGTCTTATCAAAACGA
>DPVY01000320.1:7022-8791 GCA_003527965.1 Fidelibacterota bacterium | reverse complement strand
AGTTTTTCATGTAAATCGTTGTATAATTTTTCGTTTTTCAAAGAATTTGTTTCCCATAAAGTTTCCAGGTGGTCTATAGTTTCATCATTTGAACTAATGGAATAGGTCATAAAACGTATATAATCTTTTTGATAGTTTTTACGACCATACCCTTCAACGATATTAGACTTAACTGATTTACTTGACCGCCTGAGCTGACTGCCAGTTACCGACAGCCAGTTACCAATAACCAGTAACCAGTACAATTCATCCTGGGACACTTTTCCATCAAAAAGAGATACTTCAATTAATTATCTACCGTCTCAAAGCAGCTTTTGTAAATTTATATTCAGGAATATCGACATTAAAGTCAATAGATTCGATAAAATATTCGGTGCCTTTACCATGCGACAGCATATCCTTGAAGGTCATGTGTTTCGGGAGCCAGCGACCGTCCTGTTTGAAAACTTCGAGTATTTCGGTCTTTTTCAGCAGCTTGCCGCTCTTGGCGAAGCGTTCTTCTTTTAGCGGCAACAAGCGCTCGGTATCTACCCAGATTTTTCTGGAATAATAGGAAATATCGTCTTTTTTCGCGGTAAGTTCCAAAACCCAACATTCCCGGTCGAGAATGGTTTCTGTCCCCAGTACCTCTGCATTATAGCATTCTATCATGCTGGAATTGTCGGTAATATCTTCATAAGAAAGGTCCGAACCCATTACCGATTGTCGCAGAAGATGTCCGGAAATTGTGATTATTCGGTCGGTCGGTTCAGGAGTATATATCCAGAGTTTATCCACAGTTTTCAGCATTTTTGTGCCGGCTTCGCGCGGTGGCGAAAGGTATTCGACCATTGCGAGATCATTTCCCTTTGACCAGCTTTTTGATTCAATCGTCCGGTCGCCGATTCTACCGTGAATAACCATTTTTGATGTTGAAATTGCCTGATCGAAAACCATGTTTTCATCGATTTTATTCAGTATCTCCTCTGCGGAAGGCGTTTGAGCCATTAACAAAGATGAGAAAAGAATTAATATTTCAAAGGCTATAATTTTTTTCATGTTTCTAACTCCTTAAATAATGAGGCGGTTTGCCTTCTGTAAATTCCAATACCAGCCAGCATCGTGCCGATGACGGTAACCAGCAATCCCGGAATAAAACCTATATAATAAGCATTGTTTGTGATAACTGCGCGATAAACCGAGGGCATCATCATAGAACTGGTTTGCGTGAATGCACTAATATCAATACCTTTGGTTAACCAGTAAGAAAAACCCAGCCCTATTATTGTTCCCAAAATCGAGCCGATAACTCCAATACCGATAGATTCAATTATCATAGATCTGTAAATATGACCCTTGTCTTCTCCAATTGCCAGTCGAACACCGATTTCGCCATAGCGGCGTAAAGCGCCCAGCAATCCGGAATTCCACAGTACAAGCGACATGGCAAAAATAAAAGCAAATATTAAGATACCCAGGAAGTGGTTTGCATAATCGAGATATTCAGATAGGCCGGATTGAACTTTTAACGGTGACATTGTCAGGGAAAATTCATCATTGGGATCGGAAAATTCCGTGTTAAATTCTTGCGCCATTGTTTCTGCCCTTAGATTATCATAAACATTGTCGGGAAAATAGCCCAGAATTTCGCCGGTTGCATTTTCCATATTCAAGGTGGATTGTGCATCTGTGATGTCCATTATTATTGCGGCCCTGTCCATAGCTGTGACGCCGAAACGGATGGTTCCGGAGATTGTAAAATTCCTAATGGCCATACTGCCATACATCGT
>DPVY01000320.1:0-6649 GCA_003527965.1 Fidelibacterota bacterium | reverse complement strand
ATCAGAATCTCGCCGGGTTTTTGAGGCAACTCTCCCCGTATTATTGATTTTCTGATATTTAACCTATCGAGCTCCGTGCTGTTTTCTGACAAAAGATCAACCGCAGTTCCCATTGTCGGACCCTGTATTTTTGTTTCTCCGTTTTCATCGGCAACATCTAAAAGCCCGCCAAATTTAATTCGATTAATAAATATCATTTCCGGATAGCGATTATGTAAATTGTTCAATATTTCATCAACGCCAACAATTGCGTAATCATTTGGCATCTGATCAATATTATCTGCATATCCCCGTGTCATAACTTTGACGTGTCCGGTTTGAAATTTTGCATTAACATCTATCATGTCTCCAAATACACCGGTGAGATAACAATTCATCAGGACGGTCAACGCGACGCCAATACTTACAGTGATTGCCGGGAAAAAGCTGCGATGGTGATCTCGGAAGACACCTTTTAATAGAAATTTTATCATTGTATTTTCCCCCTGATTGCATCTGTTGGATTCATTTTGCTAATTCTTCTCGTAGGTAAAAAACTAACAATTGTCGTAGTTATCAAAACCACCAGAGCGGTCACGACAATTAATCCAATACTATAATACGGATAGATCGTTTCGGCAATTGCAATTCCCATATCGTCAGTTCCTTCCGGCATAGACATGCCTTTTACCGCTTGCAGGTAAAGCAGGGGACCACCGTAAATTGCTGCCAGGATCGCTGCCAGAATTCCATGCATTGCACCCTCAACGGTAAAGAGGCGGATTACCTGTCCGCGGGTCATACCGAGGGCGATATCGGTGCCTATCTCTTTCTGCCGCCGGAAAATGGATAGAACCTGGGTGTCGAATATGGCGATCCATGCTAACAGTAGCAGAAAAAGCCACATAATATATCCACCAACATTTTTCATTTTAATTAACTCGGCGAAATCTTTTAATAAAAAATCCTGGTCTTTGAATAACCAATGGGGTAAATCAGGAGCAGAAGTGATTTTCTGATTTGCAACCACAAGCGTGGCTTCCCCGTCCATTTGCATCATTTTCTGGAGTCGTTGTAATGGCACCCACATCTGACCGTTATCAATTGTCGGCACATCTGTTTTGAAAATGTGTACGACTTTAGCGTCAGCCGCATCAAAAGTGCCGTTTGCGTCACGCCAGCGGACGGTGACAAAATCTCCGATTTTTAGCTTGTTATTCTCAGCCATCCTGGATCCCAGCATTACCGGAATTTCCTCAATATCGGATTTCAGAGATTCAGTTGGAAAAGTCAGAATCTTTTGATCCGGCTCAATACCTTTTAGTAAAATACTTTGAACCCGGCCTCCCGGATATATAGTGGCTTGTGTAATTAAAATCGGAGCAAAATTATCATTTGATTTTAATGTTTCATGTATAATTCCATGGGCATCAGTCAAGGTAAAAGGATCATAGGGATCGTAGTTTTCATGCCAATATTGGCCACCGCCTATTTCCTGGTTCTTTGTATCGTTGCGAGCCTGACGGTCCCAGCCATTAATGATGCCCCTGTTCCAGATAATTATAAGGAAAGAGAATGAGAGAACAATGACATTCAGCCAAGTTCTCAATCCCGCGCCAATAAGGTTGCGATAGGCTAATTTTATTGCTAACATTTTTTATTCCTCCATGTTCTGGCTGCTGGTTGCTGGTTGCTGGTCACCAGTCATTTACTAACCGCCAGACTTAATTTTTCAAAGATTGAATAAAACGATTTATTTTTTTTCCTAATAGAACCAGTTTTTCATGTAAATCGTTGTATAATTTTTCGTTTTTCAAAGAATTTGTTTCCCATAAAGTTTCCAGGTGATCTATTGTTTCGTCGTTTGAACTAATTGAATATGTTATAAAGCGCACATAATCTTTTTGATAGTTTTTGCGACCATATCCTTCAACGATATTAGACTTAACCGATTTACTTGATCGCCTGATCTGACTGCCTTCTTCATACATTTCAAAATTGGGGAGATCTTCTAAAGTCATTTTGTGGATTTCAATAACCAATTCTCTTGCTAATTGCCAGATTTCCAGATTTTTATAACTCATAATTCTTTCCCATTATCTGTAACTCTATCCACCAGCAGCCAGTAACCAGCAGCCAGTAACCAGCAGCCAGTAACCAGCAGCCAGTAACCAGTAACCAGTAACCAGTAACCAGTAGTTAGCTACCAGTAACCATCAACCATTCCCCATTCCCTCAACCAATTCATCTTTAACCACTCTCCCGTCTTCCAGGGATATTTTCCGGTGCAAGTATTTTTTAACCTTATCATCATGAGTGGCAAAAATAAAAGTTGTTTTCAGCTCTGAATTCATCTTTTCCATAGTTTGTAAAATATTGTGAGAGTTTTCGGCATCCAGATTTGCCGTTGGCTCATCAGCTAATACAATCTTTGGTTTTTTTACCATCGCTCTGGCAACTGCTACGCGCTGACATTCGCCGCCGGAAAGCTGGGCCGGTCGGGATTTTAATTTATCCGTAAGGCCAACCCATTCAAGAGCATCCATTACTGCCTTTTTTCTTTCTTCGGCGTTTTTTCCGAGTAAAAGCAGCGGAAATTCGACATTTTCATAAACGCTGTAAACCGGCAATAAATTGTAGGTCTGAAAGATAAACCCAAGGTGTTCATTGCGCAATTTGGCTGCTTTCTTATGAGATAATTCACCAATTGACTGCCCGAGAACCGTAGTTTTACCTTCACTTGGAACATCCAGAGAACCAATAATGTTTAGAAGAGTTGTTTTCCCCGACCCGCTTGGACCGACGATACCGGTAAATTCGCCCCGCTTAAATGTGAGATTAACATCATTAAGCGCCCTGAAATATCCTCTGCCAACAGGATAATCCTTCGCCATGTTTTGAATCGTGATTAATTGATTGTTTTCCATCATTATCATCCTTTTTTATACTATTGTGGTTGACTATATGTTTTTTCCCTTTTTTACCGCAAAGGTGCTAAGTCTAACGCAGAGTTCGCTAAGAATATTTATTGTAAACACAGTCATTATCTTCATTTTCTTTTTGCGTACTTTGCGATTTCTTGGTGTTCTTGGCGGTTATCTTTTCTTACCGCAGAGACGCTAAGAGTTTCGCTAAGTATTTTTGTTGAAAATACACCCATTATTTTATTTCCTCTTTACATCCTTGGCGTATTCTTTGCGTGCTTTGCGATTATTCTTTCATAGCGGTTTAATGATTATAAATCAACATCAATTGCACGCCGTACCCGGCGCCAAAACTATTAACGCCCATCAGCGGTGATTCCGGGTAATTGAAAGCGCTCACGTTCAAAAGCAAATTGTCATAAGTTCGTTGCCAACCCAAATATTGATAAAAATCCTTCGTCTCCCATGAATAAAATTCAATCAGCATTAAATTATCAAAAAATGTCAGCGGATAATTCAACATAACGGCAGACATTTGGATATCTTGATCGGAAATATCATCATATCCAATTAATTCTTCTGTATAACGATTTATTATATGTTCGGAAACCGCGTACAGTCCATTGCCGATCCCAAATGTATAATCAAGTCCCAGTGTCAGCATTTTTGTGTAATTGTACGGGCTGGCGATGTCCTGATGCTGAACGACGGCTTCAAACCAGGCGCCGACAAAGCCATCCCAACGGCCATCCAGCGCAATTCGGTTCTCACGAAAAATCCTGTCTGATTCGGTATTCTCCGCCTGGCGCGAATGAAACGTAACGGCCATTTCGCCCATAGGCACCGGCGTTTGAATACGCCCACCAAATTCAGGTTTCTTTGCCGCAGTAGGAGTAATTTCATAGCCCTTGGTTTCATCATTGCCGTATAATCCCCACAACCAGATATTGGCATTATTCAAAAAGTTATAACGATAACGCAATCCGTAAACACCCTCTGTAATTTTCATTGGGTCTCGAGGATCTAACCGATCAAACCACCTTAATGAACGTAGTAACTGAGCCGGTCCAAAGTTGATTTTCTGCAGACCGATCTGGGTTTCCGACTGTTCCGTAGCATAGCGGACATTAAATCGATATAATTTCAGATTATCCCAGGATACTTTCTGATCCGTATGAACGGAACCATGATATGACAGATCTAAATCGAATATGTTCACAGATGAAATCATCTGGGATAGTCGTAATTGCGGGATATACTGCATCCCGGCATTGATCAGCCATTCATCATCGGAATATCTGCGTGTTAATTGAGTCGAAAATTGTCCTCTCATATCGAGTTCAACTGCAGCTACCCGGGTTGTGATAATTACGAGCAAAACAAACACCTGGAATCTGGATAAGACATTTTTCACTGTTACTCCGATTCAGGTGCCGGCATAATGCCGTAATAGAGAAAATTGTTCACTTCCAGCGCAAATTCTGTATAATTATCATACATTGCCGCCAGCTTTTCATCCTTGGCTAATTCCGTCAGCTGCCGAACAACCGCCAGGAAAAACTCCGGGCGCATCGTCTTGCGGACTTCACCTTTTTCCTGGGCGCGCCGAATCATGTCCATGAACTTAACCATCACCTGGCTGAATATCTGGTTGTAGAAACTGAGTAATTCCGGAATCACTTCAAGGTAATCATGGATATACTCGTTACCCATTTCGGAAGTAGCCTCTTCCTTCATTTTCAGCAGCACCTTAATCTTTTCCGTAAAGGGAATGTCCCGCCGGTCCAGCTCATCCAACTTTTGCATACTATCGTCAGTCATCTGCTGCCACAAATATTTCACCAGTTCGATTTTATTGGCAAAATACTTATAAAAAGTCATTTTGCTGGCGCCGGCTTCCTGGCAGATTTCTTCAACGGTAACCTTTTTTATACCAAATTTTTTGAAAAGGCTATCCGCCGCCTGAACAATTTGGGTTTTCTTTTTAGGTTCTTTTTTCATTACCTTTCAAAGCCTTTATAAGTTTACGTTTATCGTATTATCAAACGTTATTCGTATACATGTTACACATTCGTAAACCATTTGTCAAGAAATAATTACACCTGACAGGTTTATAAAATAATCTATTCCGGGGTAAAGGAATTTACAAAACCTGACAGGTGTACTCATACAGTTCAATATACTGTTGCGCCGACCGTTTCCAGGAAAAATCCGTCGCCATTCCGTTCAACCTGATCCGGCGCCATTCTTTTCCATTCATAAAAACCGTCACGGCATCTCGAACGGGTTTTATCAGATCATCAGACGAATAGTTCTCAAACACGAATCCGTTGCCGGATTGACCATCCCAGTGAATCACCGTATCGGCTAAGCCGCCGGTTTTATGGACAATTGGCACGTTGCCATATTTCAATGCTGCCATCTGCGTTATACCGCAGGGTTCATAGCGCGACGGCATCAGGAACATATCGCACCCCGCCATGATTTTATGAGCCAGCGGATTGTTATAACCGAAATCAACCACAAACCTTCGTGGATAACGCCTGGCAAACTTTCTCATCGCCCGTTCATATTCAGGTTCGCCGCTGCCCAGCACAATCATACCGATGTCAAGCGTCATCATTCGATCAATACTCTCAATCAGCAGCGAAATTCCCTTTTGCTCCACCAGCCGGGAAACCATGCCGATCAGCGGCTTGTTAACCACCGATTGATCGAGCCCCATATCGTTCAGCAATGCAATTTTATTATACTTTTTCTCTTCAACGGTTTCTATGGAGTAAGGTTTGGCAATATACCGGTCTGTTGCCGGATGCCACTCCTGATAATCGACTCCGTTTAAAATACCGTAAACCGTTTTTCCGCTACTTCGAATGATATTTTGCATGCCGGCGCTGAAGACTTCACTGTTCATAATTTCCCTGGCATGAGTCGGACTGACGGTACTGATCCCATCGGCGAAAATGATTCCCGCTTTTAACGGATTGATCTGTCCCCACCATTCCAGCGCTGCCATCGGTCGAAAGAAATCATCGGGCACGCCGTACAGATCCTTATGATCCATCGAGTCAATCCCCTGATAGGCGATATTATGAAGCGTCAACAGCGTTTTTGTATTTTTAAAATCATGATGAAGCGCCGGGTCAGCTTTCAGGTACACCGGAATCATCGCGGTATGATTGTCATTACAATGGATAATGTCCGGTCGCTCGCCCGGCATTCGGGCAATTTCCAGCGCGGCTTTACCCAGCAGTAAAAACCGTTTATTATTATCATCATAAGCCCGCCCGTTAGCGTCATTATAAATCCCGCGCGCTCCGAAATAAAATTCATTCTCGACGAAGTAGACACAGTGCTTCGGCTGCTCCGCCGACACCCAGCGGGAAACGCCGCATTCGATCATTTCACCGCCGATCTTCACGGTAAACCGATACGGAATGCGCTGAATCGGAAACCGTTTGCGGTTAATACTGCCATAGCCCGGAGTAATCACGTTCACAGAAATGCCCAGATTCGCCAATTCCACCGGCAGCGCCCCGGCTACATCACCGAGACCGCCGACCTTGGAAAAGGGATAAACTTCCGCCGAAACGAATGCAATTTTCATATTGTATCGCTTTATGCTATCGGTTATTTCGGCAGCGTACACCAGTATGTGAAATCCAGATTGGGAAAGATATCGTCATCGTTCTGAATGCGCTGCAGATATTCTTCATTACCCTCGTCTAATGAGCCATTTGCCAGAT
>DPVY01000253.1 GCA_003527965.1 Fidelibacterota bacterium | reverse complement strand
CAGATTGGGGATGTGGTTCGGATTGCCGAATCCCGACCAATGAGTCGTAAAAAACGGTGGCTATTGCAAGAAGTATTAGAGCGCTCGACAAAATCGTAAGGGGAAGTTTCGATGATACAGCAAGAAACAAGAATGAGTGTAGCTGACAATACAGGAGCCAAAAAGGTTTTATGTATCCGAGTGTTGGGCGGTTCAGGACGAAGGTATGCCTCGGTAGGTGATGTGGTGATTGTAACTGTTAAACAGGCTTCGCCAAACGGTTTAGTGAAAAAAGGTGAGAAATCCAAGGCCGTAATTGTGCGTACCAAAAAAGAGATACGTCGTAAAGACGGCACCTATATCCGGTTTGACGATAATGCCGCCGTTCTAATTGACAACAATCTCGAACCCCGGGGAACCCGCATCTTTGGACCTGTCGCGAGGGAGTTAAGAGAAAAGAACTATATGAAAATTGTATCCATGGCCCCAGAGGTACTTTAAAGGAGAATGAGGATGTTTCGAATTCGGAAAAACGATATGGTTAAGGTTATTTCGGGTAACAATAAGGGTAAAACCGGACGGGTTCTGGTGGTTTATCCTAAAAGGGAGCGCGTCATTGTCGAAGGTATCAACTTTATCAAGCGTCATACCCGTCCCAGCCAGAACAACCCTCAGGGCGGTATTGTTGAAAAGGAAGCGCCAATTCATGTTTCAAACGTGCAGCTCCTTCATAATAATAAGCCGACAAAGGTCGGATATAAAGACCTTAAGGATGGCAAAAAGGTTCGGTATTCGAAAGAGACCGGCGAAGTAATTGATACCAATTAATAAGGAGTCATAAGTGACTAAGAAAGCGGAATATAAACCGAGACTATTTGAAGAATATAACAAAGCCGTTATTCCGGCGATGATCAAAAAGTTTGGGTATAAAAATGTCATGCAGGTTCCGAAGCTGACTAAAATTGATCTTAATATTGGGATCGGCAAAGCTAAAGAAGAACCGGCAAGTCTGAAAAGTGCCCAGGAAGATATTCGTACTATTACCGGACAGCAGCCGGTAGTTACCCGTGCTAAAAAGGCAATTTCTAATTTTAAAATCCGACAGGGTGATCCTGTAGGATGTCATGTTACCCTGCGCCGGGCGAGGATGTATGAATTTTTAGATAGATTAATTTCTACAGCATTTCCGCGTGTTCGGGATTTTTCCGGAATGCCTGACAAATCTTTTGATGGTCGCGGAAATTACAGCATGGGCCTCAAAGAACAGATCATCTTCCCGGAAATCAATTATGATAAAGTCGATAAGATTAGAGGAATGAACATTACCATATCTACAACGGCAAAAACGGATGCGGAAGCCTATGAATTGCTGGCGCTTTTTGGTTTTCCATTTAAAAAACGACCGGTAAAGACGGATACCACAGAGGAGAAGAAATAGTATGGCAAAGAAATCGCTGATAGCAAAGGCTAATAGGACGCCCAAATTCTCCGTAAGGAAAGTGAACAGATGTTCGGTATGCGGAAGACGACGCTCATATTATCGCAAATTTGGCCTTTGCCGGTTATGTTTTAGAGAACTGGCCTTAAAGGGCGAGATTCCAGGAATTACAAAAGCCAGCTGGTAAAACAGGAGAATATTTAATATGCCAGTAACTGATCCAATAGCAGATTTTTTAACAAGAATTCGGAATGCCCAGGCGGCAAATCATCGCTGGGTAGATATTCCAGGATCCAATATGAAAAAACAGTTAGCCTTGGTTCTGAAACACGAGAAATTTATCAAAGATTTTATCCTGATCAAGGATACAAAACAGGGCTTAATTCGTATATATCTGAAATATACCAAAGATGAATCGCCGATTATTGAGGGGCTGAAACGCGTCAGTAAACCAGGGCGCCGTCAATATGTGGCGGCAACTGAAATACCGCGTGTGCTAGGTGGTATGGGGATTGCCATAATGTCGACCCCTATCGGTGTAGTTACCGATAAGATCGCCCGGAAAAATAATGTCGGCGGTGAAGTACTTTGTTTTGTATGGTAACGTTAGTTAGCAAGGAGTAAACTGTGTCTAGAGTCGGTAAAGTACCGGTACCAATACCAGAAAAGGTTGAAGTAACACTTCAACAAAATACAGTTATAGTAAAAGGTCCCAAAGGTGAGCTTACCTGGGACTATTCACCTGAATTATCCGTTATTCGGCAGGAAAACGAAATCGTTGTAACTCGTCCGACTGACAGCAAGACTCACAGATCTTTGCATGGACTGACAAGAGTTTTGATTGCCAATATGATAGAAGGAGTCACAAACGGTTTCCAAAAAACCCTGGAAATTACGGGGGTTGGCTATTCTGCTGTAATGTACGGAAAATCACTACAGCTGAATATTGGTTTCTCTCATCCGGTGTTGATTACACCGCCTGAAGGAATCACGCTGGCGGTGCCGAAAAACCTGGTGATTACAATCAGTGGTATCAATAAGCAACAGGTTGGGCAGATGGCTGCCAAAATCAGATCCGTTGCGCCACCGGAACCTTATAAAGGTAAAGGAATTCGGTATCAGGGAGAACATATTCGCAGAAAAGCCGGTAAAAAGGTTGGCGTGAAATAGAGGACATGAGAAAGAGTACGAAAATGAATATTAAAAACATCACGAGATTACGCAGAAAAAAACATATAAGAAAAAATGTTGCGGGAACTGCCGAGCGTCCGCGCCTGGCAGTTTTTCGCAGTGCCAGCCATATCTATGCCCAGTTGATCGATGATCAGCGAGGTCATTCGATTTTGGCTGTTTCGGATTTGTCTGCTGAAGTAAAATCCAAGATTAAGAAGGAAACCACAAAAATCGAAAAGAGCATGTTAGTGGGTGAACTTCTCACAAAAAAAGCACAGGAAAATAAAATCACCCGGGTGGTTTTTGACCGTGGTGGCTTCAGATATCATGGGCGTATTAAGGCTCTGGCAGATGCTGCAAGAAAAGCAGGATTGGAATTTTAATCTCAAAGGAGTATCAATTTGAAAACAGTCGATCCTACCCAGTTGGACTTACTCGATGAAAAAGTTATCAAAATAAGCCGTGTTGCCAAAGTTGTTACCGGCGGTCGCCGTTTTAGTTTTAATGCCGTCGTTGCTGTGGGAGATGGCAAGGGACATGTTGGTGTTGGTATGGGCAAGGCTCTGGAAGTAACAACTGCCGTAGCCAAAGGAAAAGAAAACGCCAAAAAAAGTATTGTTAAAATTCCGGTAATTAATAGAACAATACCTCACGCAATTCAGGCCAAATACGGTGCGGCGATTGTGATCTTAAAACCTGCATCTCCCGGTACGGGAATTATTGCCGGCGGGCCAATCCGGGCAATTATGGAGCAGGTTGGTGTTCATGATATTTTATCTAAATCAATCGGTTCGAATAACACTCATAATATTGTGAAAGCAACAATGCGGGCTCTTCAAAGTCTGAAAGATCCTTATATGGTTGCTCATAAAAGAGGAATGACTCTGCAGGAGATTTTTGGCTCATGAAAAATAATATAGCTCAGGCGAAGCTGCGTATTACTCAAATTAAGAGTCCGATCGGTTACCGCAAACGGACATGGCAAACTTTAGAAGCGCTCGGATTAAAACGTATGCACCATACGGTCGAACAGCCGGACAATCCGGCGATTAGAGGAATGATTAAAGCGATTACACATTTATTAAAAGTCGAAGAGATTAAGGAATAGTTATGAATCTTGGCTCATTAAAATATTCTTCCGGTTCAATTAAAGATACAAAGCGACTTGGCAGGGGAAATGCCTCCGGAACGGGCGGCACAGCCGGTCGCGGACACAAAGGAGATCACTCCCGGTCAGGTTCGAAACGAAGATCTTGGTCCGAGGGCGGTACGATGCCAATTTATCGTCGTCTTCCAAAACGCGGCTTCACCAATATTTTCAGAGAAGAGGTTCAGATTGTCAACCTGGATATTATTGCCCGGTTACAGTTACCTGAAATATCTCCGGAAATCCTTTACCAAAACGGTGTTATCAAATCACTCTCCAAACCGGTAAAGATACTCGGCAACGGAGAGCTAACTGAGCCGGTAAATGTAAATGCAAATGCGTTCAGCAAATCAGCAAAAGAAAAAATTGAAGCAGGCGGTGGAAGGGCCAATATCATATGAAGCAACAAATACAGAGTGTCTTCAGAATTCCAGAGCTAAGAAAGCGTATCTTATATACTCTTTCAATATTGGCTGTTGTGCGCGTAGGCGCCCATATTCCAACCCCAGGCATTGACAGTGAAGTGCTTGGCGCAGTGTTCCGGAACTTCTCAAACAATCTGTTTGGGTTGTATGATCTTTTTGCGGGCGGCGCATTTTCAAGAGCCACGTTGTTTGCACTGGGTATTATGCCCTATATCAGCGCTTCAATTATCATTCAGCTGCTGGGAGCAGTCATTCCGTATTTTCAGAAGCTGCAGAAGGAAGGCGAAGAAGGACGCAAGAAGATCACCCAGTTAACACGATATGGTACT
Source organism: Fidelibacterota bacterium (assembly GCA_003527965.1). Lineage (GTDB taxonomy): Bacteria > Fidelibacterota > UBA2242 > UBA2242 > UBA2242 > DPVY01. Next base: position 9,499 of record DPVY01000253.1, on the reverse strand, counting down.
TTATTGATAGCCGGTCTGCAGTCCTTTGGTATCGCTCAGTTTCTGATGAGTTCACAAATGTCAGCCCGAGTCGGTAATCAGATTCTGCCGGTAGTTCCCATTCCGGGAATCGGTTTTATTTTAATGACTATGCTGACTATGACAACCGGAACAATCCTGATGATGTGGTTAGGCGAGCGAATTACCGAACGAGGAATTGGTAATGGTATTTCTCTGATCATTATGGTTGGTATTCTGGCTCGTTTACCCAATGTTATGTTAGGTGAAGTCGTTCTTGTCAGAGAAGGTGTCCGGGGTATTTTTACAGAAATTGTTTTACTTGGTCTTATGGTCGTGATTATTGGTTTTGTGGTATTGCTAACCCAGGGTCAAAGAAAAATTCCCGTTCAGTATGCAAAACGTGTCGTCGGTCGAAAAGTATATGGTGGTCAGGCAACGCATATCCCCTTACGGGTAAACACCGCAGGAGTTATGCCGATTATTTTTGCTCAGGCGATAATGTTCATTCCCAGCACATTTTCCACATTTTTTCCAAACAGTGAGCTTATTCAGGGGATGATGCGGTTTTTTTCTGTGCAATCACCGATTTATTGGTTGTTTTTTGGGACATTAATTGTTTTCTTTACCTATTTTTATACTGCCATAGCTTTTAATCCGGTGGAGGTCGCCGATAATATGAAAAAATATGGTGGCTTTATTCCCGGTATCCGCCCCGGCAAGAAGACATCTGAGTTTATTGATAATATTTTAACAAGAGTAACCTTGCCCGGGTCTATATTTCTGGCATTCATCGCGGTTTTTCCTTATGTCCTGATGAAAGTGATGGATTTGACCTATGATCTGGCCTCATTTTTTGGCGGCACCAGTTTACTTATTATAGTGGGTGTTTCTCTCGATACCTTGCAGCAGATTGAATCTCACCTGCTGATGCGTCATTATGATGGATTTTTAAAAAGCGGAAAAATGAAAGGGCGTCGTCGCTAAACCGGTATGATCTATATTCGCTCACAAAAGGAAATCGAAAAAATATACGAAAGCAATCGGATTGTTGCCGAGACGCTACAGCTGTTGGAGAATGAGATTAAGCCTGGGATAACGACGCAGTATCTTGATAAAATCGCCGAAGATTATATTCTTGGTAAAGGCGCTAAACCGGCTTTTAAGGGGTATAACGGTTATCCGGCTACCATCTGCGCCAGCGTTGAAGAGCAGGTTGTCCACGGGATTCCTTCCGGGCGTGAACTTAAACAGGGCGAGATTATCGGTATCGATGTAGGTGTGTTAAAAAACGGATATTATGGTGATTCAGCTTATACTTTTGCGGTTGGTGAAGTTAGTGAAGCCAAGCGAAAACTGATGAAAATCACTAAAGAATCCCTCTATGAAGGTATTCAAAAAGCCCGAGCCGGTAATCGTTTGTCGGATATCGGGAATGCCATTCAGACTTATGTTGAAGCGCACGGTTTTTCCGTTGTAAGAACTTTGGTGGGGCATGGAATTGGTGCTAATTTACATGAAGCGCCCGAAGTTCCGAATTATGGTGAGCCGGGTAGAGGTCCGGAATTAAAGCCGGGCATGTGTCTGGCGATTGAACCGATGGTAAACGAGGGAACTTTTGACGTGGAATCCCTGAATGACGGTTGGACAATCGTAACTGTAGACGGCAAGCCCTCCGCCCATTATGAACATACCATTACCATTACAAATAATGGTCCGTTAATTTTATCAAAAAATGAGATAGGTTAATTTCATGGCAAAAGAAAAACAGATCAAAGTTGACGGTATCATCAAAGAAAATTTACCTAACGCCACATTTAGAGTTGAGTTGGAAAATGGGCATGAGGTTTTGGCCCATGTATCAGGAAAGATGAGAATGCACTTTATCAAGATTTTACCGGGTGATAAAGTGTCACTGGAATTATCGCCTTACGATCTTTCCAGGGGTAGAATTACTTATCGTTATAAATAGGATGAAAAAGTAAATGAAAGTAAGAGCATCAGTAAAAAAGATTTGTGATAAATGCAAAATCATACGTCGTAAAGGTGTTGTTAGAGTAATCTGTTCAAACCCGAAGCACAAACAGCGGCAGGGATAAAATCGTATTAGGAGGACATTTTGGCTCGAATTGCGGGTGTAGATTTACCAAATGAAAAAAAAGTAAAAATAGCGCTGACTTATATCTACGGTATAGGTCTTACAACAGCGCTACAAGTCCTTGAAAAGGCAAAAATCGATCCTGAGATCCGTGTAAAGGATCTTAGTGAAGAACAGGTTCATGAGATTCGCACTATCATCAGTAATGATCTGAAGGTAGAGGGAGCCTTGCGTACCGAGTTCCAGATGAACATTAAACGGCTGATGGATATCGGTAGTTACCGGGGATTACGACATCGTCGCGGATTGCCGGTCAGAGGACAGCGCACGAAAACTAATGCGCGTTCACGTAAAGGTCCGAGAAGAACAGTGAGCAGAAAAAAAGCTGCAGTTGGAAAGAAAGGCTAATAATAGGAGGTCTCAGATTTGCCACCCAAAAGAAATGTAATAAAGAAGAAGAAAAAAATTAAGGTTGAGGCTGAAGGTATCGCAACCATACACGCAACATTTAACAATACGATCATTTCCCTGACCGATATTTACGGGAATGTGATTTCCTGGTCGTCTGCAGGCACTGCCGGCTTTAAAGGATCGCGTAAGAATACGCCCTTTGCCGCCCAGCAAGCTGCCAACAAGGCTGCCAAAGAAGCAATGGGGCTGGGATTAAACCGGGTAGAAGTCCGCGTGAAAGGGCCGGGTTCCGGCCGAGAAGCCGCTATCCGGGCTTTGAGTCTTGCAGGGCTACAAATATCCGCAATAAAAGATGTGACGCCTATTCCTCATAATGGGTGCAGGCCTCCCAAGCGTAGAAGAGTATAAATAGGTAGGAGTTTTTAATCAATGGCAAGATATACAGGTGCTGTTTGTAAGTTGTGTCGTCGCGAAGGAATGAAACTATTTCTTAAAGGCGAGCGTTGTAATACCACCAAATGTTCCTTTGAAACCAAGAGTTATGCGCCCGGGCAGCACGGTCAAACCAACCGTCGTCGGCCGTCAAACTATGGTTTACAATTGAGGGAAAAACAGAAAATTAAACGAATTTATGGTGTACTGGAAAATCAATTCCGGCTCTATTTTGCAAGCGCTGCAAGTGAAAAAGGGGTCACGGGTACCAACCTGATGAAGAAACTGGAAAGTCGTTTAGATAATGTAGTTTACCGTCTTGGCTTTGCGTCATCCCGAAATATGGGGCGGCAGTTGGTTAGTCATCGCCATTTCCTGGTAAACGGGAAAATCGTTGACATTCCTTCATTTCAGTGCAAGCCCGGTGATGTTATCCAGGTACGGGATAACAGTAAGAAACTTAAAGCTATTCATGAATCCATGAAACGAATTCGCGGTGAGCATGACTTGCCCTGGCTTATTCTTGATAAAGCCAAAATGCAGGGTATTTTTATTCAGGTACCTGAAAGAGATCAGATGGGAATTGATGTAAACGAACAATTAGTCGTAGAACTCTATTCTAAATAAATAAAGAGGAAAAGAATGACCGCACAGGATCAAATATTAGCAAGAGTCGTCAAAGAAATAACAACAGATACATACGGTCAGTTTATTGTACAACCTTTGGAAAGAGGTTATGGAATTACTATCGGAAATGCATTAAGGCGAATGTTGATTACTTCTATTCCCGGTGCAGCTATCTCGTCAATCAAGATTGATGGAGTACTGCACGAATTTGCTACTATTCCGGGAGTTATCGAGGATGTTGCCGATATTATTTTAAATCTTAAAGAAGTTCGATTTAAATTGATCGATCCAAAACCGGATAGGGTTACCCTCCATTTTAAAGGGGCGGGTAAATTTCTGGCTGGCGATATCGGAAAAGAATCCGCCCAGTTTGAAATTCTGAATCCGGATCGTCACATTTGTGAAATGAGCGAGAACGCCGATTTTACAATCGAACTGAGTATTTCCCGTGGAGTCGGCTGGGTTCCGGCCGAAATGAATAAAATGCCGGATTCTCCTGTTGGAACCATCTTTATCGATTCCATTTACTCACCGGTAACAGAGGCGTCCTATAAAGTTGAAACCTTGCCGGGAACCTCAAGGGATACTCTCGAAAAACTGACACTTGATGTTCATACCGACGGAAGCGTTAGCGCCGAAGACGCCGTCGATTACGCCGCCAAATTACTGATTGAATATTTTTCACTGTTCTCCAGTGTTCAATCTAAATCTATCGAACTTTCTCGAGAAGAACCCGATGAAGATATGGTAAAAATCAGGAAGCTATTGCGAAAAAGCGTAGACGAGATGGAGCTTTCGGTTCGATCATATAACTGTCTTAAAGCTAACAATATCAAGACTATTGCCGATTTGGTTTCAAAAGAGGAGCCGGAGATGCTCAAGTTCAAAAACTTTGGCCGTAAATCATTGAATGAATTGATGGCCAAAATCAAGGAAATGGATCTGGATTTCGGTATGGATGTGGATAAATATCTCTCCGGAAAAGATGAATAATTAGGCAAAGGAGTATTCAGAGATGCGTCATCAGAAACGTGTAGCAAAACTTGGAAGAACCGCTAGTCATAAGAAAGCGCTGTTAATGAATCTTTCTGCTGCACTTATACAGCATGGAAAAATTAAGACCACCGATGCGAAAGCCAAGGAGTTAAGGCGAGTCATCGAACGGTTAATTACCTATGGAAAAAAGGGAACCGTTCACCACAGAAGGCTTGCTTTTAAAGTCCTGCATGATCGTACACTTGTTAAAACACTCTTTGATCATATTGCGCCTCAATTTGCCGATCGGAACGGCGGTTATACGAGAATTGTTAAATTAGGTTTTCGTGATAATGATCGTGCGGCGGTATCATTGATTGAATTTGTTGATTACAAGCATCCGGGTGAAACTAAAAAGGCATCAAAGCCTGCCAAAAAGGAATTGCCCCAAAAAGTTGAAGCCAAAGATATAAAGAAAAAGCCTGCCGAAAAGGAATCTGATAAATCCGCACCGGCGGAAATAGCAGCGGAACAAACCGAGAGTGCACCGATAAAAGATGAAATTCAGGAAGAAGTCAAACCGGACGTTGAGAATACGGATACAGAAAATGCTTCAGAGGAGCCGCCCGCAGAATAACGGTGATGTATCGTTGATTGGTGATTATATAAAAAATTGGAGGGCAGTAGTAATTACTGCCCTTTTTCTATTATATTGGGTAGATCTGAGCGGTCAGAATACAGAGCATCTCTCGATGTGGATTGTTCGTGATCAAATGACCAATAGAGAATCCATAGATAAATTTATCGAATTTGCTGACAGGAACGGCTTTACGGACCTTTTTGTACAGGTGCGTGGACGCGGTGATGCGTTTTATAAGTCATCCATCGTTTGTCTGGCGTCGGCTGTTCAGGATCAAAATTTTGACCCGCTCAAATATACTTTGGAAAAAGCTCATCCCAAAAATATTAAAGTTCATGCCTGGCTGAACATGTATCTGTTGTGGACCTCCGGCGAGTGCCCGTCTGATAATAATCACCTTGTCAACCAACATTCCGAATGGTTTGCTGTTGATGCGGATGACGCTAAGGATGTTGAGCGAAAGATAAATGACTTTAAAAAGAATAATACCACAGAAATCTATTTATCGCCCCTTGTTCCCGATGTAAATAAATATCTTGTCGGCATTGTTAAGGAGCTCGTTGAATTGTATCATGTTGATGGTATTCATCTCGACTATATCCGTTACCCGAACCGGAGTTATGATTATAACGAGGTGGGTCGTAAAAGATTTATAGAAATTTATGGGGTTGACCCGATCCTGTTATCTGCTTCAAACGGATCTTATTTTTCCAGGGTGGCAGTCGAAACAATTGAAAATATGATCGAAAAATGGAGCAATTTTCGTAGAGACGCGATTACCGAACTGGTCGTGGGTATACGGAGCGTGATTATTACAACCCGCAAACCTATTCTACTGAGCGCTGCCGTGAAGCCCGATCCGTTTAATGCCCGGCATCTATTTTATCAGGATTGGGAAAATTGGCTAAAAAAAGACTATCTTGATTTTGCCGTGCCGATGAACTATACTAAAAATGCCGAACAATTTGAACAGGCGTTGTCTAAAATCGACCCTCTGATAAGCAAAGAGAAAATATGGATGGGAATCGGGGCTTTTAATCAAGATCGTTACGACGCGTTGACAAAAATCATGATATCGTTTGACAGCGGTTATTCAAATCTCGCACTGTTTTCCTACAAAACTTTTATCAACCAACCGGACTATTTACCGCCACTCTTAAAAGCATTTCACGTTAATAACCAATAATCTGTAAATATACAAGGTTAGTACGGTCTTAGCGGAGAGCCACTGTGTTTTAGAGCATCTCGTTGAGATTTGCATCTGCCGAAAAATATTTGTTGCAAATAATAAATATCGATGATATATTCCTATACGTACACTGATAGGAAGATAAATAATGGTGATTTGCGGAGATGATGTTATGAAAATAAGTATTTGTGGAAAAGATGAATTGCTTAAAAAGACTGCTATTAGTGATACCGATCTGAACAACTGGGAGCGACTGAAATTAGTTTCACCGGTTGGATACAGCGATGAAAAAGTCCCGTTATATTTCGGTGATATGGTCGAGAAAATAATTCATATAAAGAAGCTGTTAGATTTCGGATATGAATTAAGTGAGATCCAGAAAATTATCAAAAAAGTAGGGCTGCCAGCTAAAGTAAATGAAAATACAAAACAGAATGATGAACAGAATTATGTTACTGTTGGGAAATTAGCCGAGCAAATAGGTGTCAGCCCGCGTACGATTAAACATTGGGAAGATAAGGGGATTATTGAACCGGATATGCGCAGTGAAGGTGGGTTTAGACTCTATTCCAGGAATTATGTTTTTCTATGTGAATTGATCAGGGATCTTCAGCTTTTTGGATATTCGCTTGAGGAGATAAAGGCGGTCTCAGATTTATTCAAGGATTATTTGATGATTTGTGAGCATTTCGGCGAACATTCGCCTGAGGAGGTGTCACACAAAATTGACCTGATGTCAGCCGAGATTAAAGCACTATTCGGAAAAATTAATTTGCTGAAAAAGGGGATTCAACGCTGGGAAGATTTGCTAAAGAAGAAAAAAAAGGAAATTGCGGCTCTGCAAAGTCGAAATAAAAAACGTTTAAAATATGAGGAAAAACCAGACAATGAGTAAGATTGTATTTATAGAACCCAAAGCGCCAAATCTGCACATATTTTCACGATACACATTACCGCGGTTGGGCATCTTCATTCTGGGAACACTAATGCAAAACCGCGGCTGGGAAGTAGAAGTAATTGTCGAGGAGTTGCAGCCGGTTAATTATGAATCCCTGACAAAGGTCGATTTAGTCGGTATATCGACGATTACTGCGACTGCGCCCAGATCTTATGCTATTGCGGATCGTTTAAAAGGTATGGGAATTCCTGTTGTCATGGGCGGACCCCATGTTACCTATTTACCTGAAGAGGCCTTGCGCCATTGTGATTGGGTAATCCGGGGTGAAGGTGAAAAAGCATTAATGATTTTTATTGATTCATGGGAGAAAGAGAGGATCTGGGGGCAGGTGCCAAATTTATCTTTTCGGTCGGGCGACCGGATTATTCATAATCCCATGAGTGCGCTGATAAAGGATTTGGATGATATACCTTTTGCCGATTATGCTCTGCTGAATAAAGAGATTCGCAAAATATCCGGGTTCCGGATTATTCCAATTCAAACTTCGCGGGGATGTCCGTTTGATTGTTCCTTTTGTTCGGTGACTGGAATGTTCGGAAAACGTTATCGCTATCGATCTGTTGAAAATATTATTAGTGAATTGCGTCAATATGATAGCCGGAAGAATTTTGTGTTTTTCTATGATGATAACTTCACGGCGAATCGGGGACGCACAAAGGAATTGCTGAACCGCATGATTGAGGAAAAATTCAAATTTCATTGGTCTACTCAGGTTCGTGTAGATATTGCCAGAGATTCTGAACTTGTGAAACTGATGCAAAAGGCGCATTGCCATACCCTCTTTATCGGATTTGAATCCATTAATCCCATCACGCTGAAAGCCATTAAGAAAGAGCAGACCGTAGAAGACATTAAACATTCTATTAAAGTTATCCAGAAGCATAATATTCATATCCATGGCATGTTTATTTATGGGTTTGATGAGGATAATTGGGAAACGGTTCGGAAAACCGTCCGCTTTGCCAAACGGTCGCGCTTATCATCGGCTCAATTTCTAATATTAACGCCTTTTCCCGGTACACAGTTCTATGAAAAAATCGCCTCTGAAAAGCGCCTCAAATTTCGGGATTGGAGCCTTTACGACGCTCATCATACCGTTTTTAAGCCGGCTAATTATACATTTTCGGATTTGCAAGCGGCACAGATATTCAGTCACAAAAAGTTTTACTCTTTTTGGGGCTCTGTAAGAAAGGCACTAAGGTGGAAATTAGTGGATGTCGGTATTGCCCGCTACGCCCGGCAAATTAATCGTAATTGGCATAAAAAGAACGAAATATTTTTAAAAATATTACAATTACTGACGCCAAATAAAATCGCCCGAATCGATGTAGATTACCGGGAAAATATATATCTCGATGAGCGTCTGACCTAAAATATCGCATTATATTGATTAATCAGGAGTGAAAATGAGGTTGAGAAGAATCAATGATCCGGTAAACAGTTATACGCATCTGTTGGGAGCGCTGTTATCAATTGTCGGGCTGGTATTATTAATTGTAAAAGCCAGTCACCCGGTCAAACCATGGCACATTGTCTCTTTTTCTATCTATGGCAGTGGAATGTTGCTGATGTACACGGCAAGCACGGTGTATCATATGATTGGAAGCGGAACAGCGGAGAACGGTATCCTGCGGAAGATAGATCATATAATGATCTATTTCTTTATCGCAGCCAGCTACACACCCATCTGCCTGGTAGCTATCCGGGGTGGTTGGGGCTGGAGTTTGTTTGGCGTCATCTGGGGATTGGCTCTGGCCGGTTTTATCTTAAAAGCGATTCGCTGTGATCTCCCACGACGATTAAATACTTTAATATATGTTTTAATGGGCTGGATGGCTCTTGTAGCTTTGTATCCATTAGTAATCAAACTTTCGGTAGACGGTCTTTTTTGGCTGGTTGCCGGTGGAATAGCATATACTGTCGGAGCAATAATATATTCCCGGAAAAATCCGGATCCCTGGCCTGGTGTGTTTGGATTTCATGAAATATTCCATATATTCATTTTACTCGGGAGCGCCTGTCATTTCTGGTTGATATACCGTTATGTAATGGCGTTTAAATAATATCCCGAATGAATTCGGGGTTGTTGGTCGTGGTCGTTGTATAGGTGTCTACGCAGGAGCGTAGACACCAGCTAAACGATGAGTCCACGCTTAGAAGCCGGCCGGGAAT
>DPVY01000343.1 GCA_003527965.1 Fidelibacterota bacterium | reverse complement strand
GGAATTGAATATGAATTCAAATAAAATATTGTCTAATATTTGTAATAGCCCTTCACTGGTGACAAAGCCAAAATTATATCTGTTTATTTTCATATTATTTTTAGTGCCGGTCATCACTCTGTCTCAATTAGAAGAATATGTGATCAAAGCGGTCTTTTTAGAACGATTTACCCGGTTCATTGAGTGGCCCGACTCCATTGCTATGCCGGACACATCCAAACCTTTTGTGATTGGCATCGTTGGGAAAAACCCTTTCGGTGCCACACTTAACGATCTTTATTCAACTCAAAAAATAAAAAACAAACCCGTACAGATTCGTCGAATAGACAATCTTAATCAAATTAATAATTGTCACCTTCTTTTCATATCAAAAATCAGTAAAAACAAGCTGAATCAAATCCTGTCAATCACAAGATACAGCCCGATTTTGACGATTGGGGATTCTGAGAATTATGCGAAATACGGCGTATTAATAAATTTTTATGTAGTCGATGATAAGGTGCGTTTCGAAATCAATGAAACCGCTGTTAGATCATCAGGATTAAAGTTCAGTTACCTGCTATTTAAGGCTGCCGTAATTATTAATCCCATAGGGAACGGGCAATGAAATTATTCCGCAACTTGTCCATAAAATATAAAATTATAGTAATAATTCTGTTCGTCACGGTTTTAATTCTCGTTATGGGATTTTCATTCGATATTCTGAGGAACATAAAAACTTTAAAACAAAATCTCCTTGACTCTACGTTCCTGAACGCAAAACTCACCGGAGCAAACTGTATCCCCCCGCTGGTTTTTCAAGATCAGACCGGCGCCGAAGAGGTTCTTTCAACTTTGCAATCATTGGATAACCTCCTTTATGCCGGCGTCTGGGACGCCACCGGTAAACAATTTGCCTCTTTCAGCCGCTTTACCCCGGACGCTATCCCACCTGTTCCTGAAAATTTACCTTACTTTGAATTCACCGGCAACCGGCTGCATCTTTTTCAGCCCCTGCTTTATCGTGACAAAAATTACGGTATTATTTACTTTCAGTTATCAACTGAAGAGCTAAATGCCAAAATCAGAATTTATTTATTACAGTCAATACTCTTTACGGTTATTCTTATTTTATTTGCCTATCTGATTACTCTTAAACTCCAAAGAGTCATCACGAAACCGATTCTGGATTTAGCGGAAATTACCGGCAAAATCAGTTCTGAAAATAATTATTCCATCAGAGTTCAAAAGCCCAGCTCCGATGAGATTGGTTTCCTCTATGACAAGTTTAACGATTTGCTGGAGCAGATTAACACTCAAAATATCAAAAGAGACGAGGCTGAGAAAGCTCTGCGGGAAAGTGAACACAAATATCGTCAATTGATAGAAGGTTCCAACGACGCTATCTATCTTCTCTACGACAACAAATTTGAGATCGTCAATCGAAAATTCTGCGATATGTTCGGTGTAACTTTAGAAGAAGTAAACCGCCCCGACTTTAATTTTATTGATCTTGTTGCTTCAAAAAGCCGCCCTCTTATTAGGGAAAGAGAAAGACGCCTGGCAAACGGGGAAAATATCGATCCAAAATATGAATTCACGGCTATTACGCGGGACGGCAAGGAAGTAATCGTAGAAGTATCGGTCTCATATATCACTTATAAAGACGGCATCGCCACTCAGGGAATACTGCGAGATTTAACAGAGCGAAAAAAACTTGAGCAGCAACTTGTTCAGTCACAAAAGATGGAGGCAATTGGAAAATTAGCCGGCGGAGTTGCTCATGATTTTAATAATATTCTTACTGTAATCCTCGGCTACTGCGAACTTGCAAACATGGCTATAAGCAAAGACCATCCCGTCTATGAATACTTCCATCAAATAGAAATTGCGGGCAAGAAGGCGGCTTCACTCACTAACCAGTTGCTTGCATTTAGCCGCAGACAATTCATAAAGTTATCCATAGTCAATATCAACTCAGTTATTACCGATATGCAAAAAATGCTCCACCGGGTTATAGGTGAGGACATTGAAATTCAAATTACATTAGAACAGGATATTAAGCTTATCAAGGCTGATCCGGCACAGATCGAACAAATAATCATGAATCTGTCAGTTAACGCCCGCGATGCTATGCCCAACGGCGGACTTTTAACCTTTGAAACCAAAAATGTAGCGCTCGACGGTGAATATGCAAAAGAGCATTCCGGCGTGAAACCGGGTTCTTATGTATTAATTTCCGTGAGCGATACGGGAATTGGAATGGGAAAAGAAATAAGGGATCAAATTTTTGAACCATTTTTCACCACAAAGGAAAAGGGCAAGGGAACAGGATTAGGTCTTTCCACGGTTTACGGTATTGTTAAACAAAATGATGGATTTATTTATGTTTACAGTGAACCGAATGTCGGCACCACTTTTAAAATATACTTTCCCTGTACTAATGAAGAAATTTCCGAACCTGAAACAAATCCTGACGATGTTATTTCAGATTTGAGTGGAAATGAAACAATTTTAGTTGCTGAGGATGAGAAATCCGTTCGCAAATTTGCAGTAAGTTCCCTGAAAAAATACGGGTACAACGTCCTGGAGGCGGGTAACGGTCATGAAGCCCTGCAATATTTTCCCAAAAACAATTCGAGCAACATTCACCTGCTTATAACAGATGTCATCATGCCGAATATGAACGGTCGGGAGTTGGCAAATAAAGTTTTGGATATTGACCCGAAAATAAAAGTTCTCTTCATGTCCGGTTATACGGATGATATGGTTCTACGGCATGGTATTTCAAGTACGGAGTTGGCGTTTATTCAGAAGCCTTTTTCAACGGCAGATCTGCTAAAAAAAGTGCGGAAAGTTTTAGATTCGCAAAATAAAAATTTATGATCTCGTAAAAAGTCGGAAAATTAACGCAAAGGTAAGAACTTAATTTTTAATAATATAAACTTTGCGAATTTTGTATTTCTGTGTTTAAAAATAGTTTTTAATTTACTCATTCCCAAGCCCCAGTTTGGGAATGTTTGCAAGATGTAGTTTTCGTTACAAAACTGGGGCTTTGTAACGAAAATAAAAAAACAGATCAATCCGGATCATTTTTCTGTAAACCTGTTTTTATAAGCGCACAAATGATCCCCGATCCAGTCTTCCCGAAGTTTTTCCATAATCGGCAGGCATTCCATTTCCACACCGCTGACGGTATGATGAATTCCCAGGCGGTTTTCATAATCATCACAAAAATAACTCCCGTCCCCGTCTCTTTGCAAGTGCTCACAGGGATCACCGTCATAAGCCCCGCAGCAGGCGCCGCAGCGGATACAGATTTCTTCAAATTCGCGTTCTTCCGGGAACAATTGTCTTTTATCAAAATTATGCTTTTCTTTATTCAAGGAATAGTCGCTCCTATTTAAAAATATTTCGAATAACCGGTATTCGTCAAAAATCCACGTGATTTTCGGACACGTGACTGTCTTTACCCCATATACCCTCAAAATGCTGTACAAACCAATCAGTATCAGCACCACCGGCTCGTAGCGCAAGATAAACCAGAAGCGGGCATAGAATAGCAGGGCAATGATCACTAATATGGAACACGGAATCCAGAGAACGTTACCTTTTGGTCCGAAGAGAAACATAAACAGGAAACCGATACCCGGCGCCAAGATAAATGTTGGCCATAATTCCTCCATGCGGTACCAGTTGCCCGGGTTTAAATAGAGGAAGAGAACGCCGATAATTAAAATAAAGGGCCAGAAATTGTTCCAATGAAAATAACCGGATTATTTACAAAATTTTGTGCTATTGGTCAATTCTTTTCTTAGAAAATTCAATTATTGACACTAATTTATTTGCATAATGATTTTTAGTATGAATTATTGAAAGAATTAATTTTCATGAAAGGAAACAAGATGAAAGATAAAGTCCAAAAAGTCATCGAAACTGTTCGTCCCATGCTGCAAGCCGATGGCGGCGATGTGGAACTGGTTGGCGTCACTGAAGACGGCATTGTCAAAGTTCGCCTGACCGGCGCCTGCGGCAGCTGCCCCATGAGCACCTATACTCTGAAAATGGGCATTGAAAATAAACTCAAGAAAGAGATTCCTGAAGTAAAAGCCGTCGAACAGGTTTTCTGATACAAATCCACTTGGACATTATTTTTTACATAACTGCACTCAAGGAAGACCCTTGAATTAAGGAGCCACTACAAAATGACGGAAGCTTCTCAAACCACAGCCGGCAAGCAATATCAACGCTATCAATTAATTCTGTCCGCCATTCAATTTATCATCGGTCTGGGGTTTCTGGTTGCCATCGTGCTGACCGGCTTTACCTTAAAATTAGAAGATCATATCCGCCAATTCGTGCAAAATGATTACGCCGTACTGGTTATTTTTATTACTCTGTTAGGCATCGGCGAAGGTATAATTCTGCTGCCTTTCTCCTTTAGCTCGGGTTATTTGATCGAACACCGCTTTCAGCTCAGCAATCAATCGTTCGGCGCCTGGCTCTGGGAACAAACCAAACAAATCCTGATCTCCTACCCCATCATGCTGATGATTCTTGTAATATTTTTTACTTTACTCAAATACTTTCCGGAAAACTGGTGGTTTTGGATGGGCGTCGTCATAGTCCTTTTTTCCATTATTTTAGCCCGGCTGGCGCCGATCCTGCTCTTTCCGCTGTTCTACAAATTCAGTCCTCTGCAGGATGAAGAACTGGCCGGGGATGTTGCCGACCTATGTCGCGAATCCGGTCTGCAATTGGCGGGCGTCTACCAGTTCAACCTCAGCAAGAACACCCGCAAGGCCAACGCCGCCTTTACCGGCATTGGAAAATCCAAGCGCGTAATTCTGGGCGACACATTGATTAATACAATGAGCAAAGACGAAATCCTGGCGGTGCTGGCACACGAATTAGGGCATTATCGCCTGAAACATATCTGGAAAGGCATGGCGCTGGGGATCGTGGTTACCTTTATCGGTCTCTTCCTGGTCTCCCGGGCCTACGATTCCACCCGTATCCTGTTTCACTTCAGCAGTCCGGCTCAGATCGCAGCACTCCCCCTAATTGGCATTTTACTGACAATTTATCAATTTATTACGGCGCCATTAATGAACGCCTATTCCCGCTCAAATGAACGAGCCGCGGATGACTTTGCAATTAATGTAACCGGAAATCCGGAACCCTTCATCGCCGGTCTAAACAAATTAGCGGAAAAAAACCTCTCAGATCGCACACCCCACCCGTTCATCGAATTTATGTTTTACAGTCATCCTTCCATCGAAAAACGGATTGCCCGACTGCAACCCCATGCTAATAAATAAATTTCAACCCGGGAGGTATTGATGAAACATCGTAAAAAAGGCTACAGCTATCTTATAGCCCTGACCATTATTTTTATCTTGGCGGCAATTTCCACCCTGATTCCCCAGACCTCGGCGTCTAAAGCCTGTATGCTGGGTTACTACGCCCATTGTACCTGGACACCAATCAGCACGATAATCTGTGTACTGTTGGCGGGAGTGACCTGCTCGATCCGCAAACGGAAATTCACCACAATAGTAAAAGATTAAGGAATAAGGCATGGATTTTGACGCCCTCCGGAGCTATTGTCTCA
>DPVY01000028.1 GCA_003527965.1 Fidelibacterota bacterium | reverse complement strand
GGAATCGACAACATTGGCTTTTCTAAGGGATTCGAGTTTGGTTTTTGTGTTTTCCAAAGATTTCCTCGCCACATCCAGACCATTATGAAGAAGCTCCTGAAAATCGACAACCTTTTTACTGTTCTGATAAATATTTTCCGCCCAGTCCTTCATAACGGTTAAGATTGTACCCTCTTTGGGTTGGTTCAACGCTTCATATGCCGATTCTTTGGCTTGTTGCACTGCTTTCCCAAATTGTTCGGTGGTGATTTTAATCCGTTCTTCCAGCCCTTTGGCTAATCCGTGAAAGAATTGCGCCAGGATCACACCGCTGTTACCGCGGGCGCCCATTAAGGCAGAATCTGCTATTTTACGGCTACTGGCATCGATTGATTCATTGGCATCTTCATCCATATTCTCAACAACAGTTTTCAGGGTCGAAGCCATATTTGAGCCCGTATCGGCATCGGGCACCGGGAATACATTGATTTCGTTAAGATGGTCCTGGTTATCGTAGACCTTTTTAGCGCCGGCTTTGATGCCTCTGTTAAGTCGTTTCCCATCGATATATTTAATTTTCATTTTTTTTCACCATCTAATCATATATATGTACAAACATAAGATTAATGTCTGATATATTAAATTCCAAGAACATTATTCCGATATCTCTCTGCGCAATTTCATCTCGGGAGGTGTTAGCGCTCCTCCTGAAATAAGCGCTTTCAGCCCCTGTTCGACTGTCATCTCCGACTGAATAACATCATCTTCAGGAACAAATAATGCCCAGCCGGATGTAGGATTGGGCGTCGTGGGAATAAAAAGATGGATGAAGTCCGTTCCATCCGCACCTTTTGATTTGCCGGTCACAAATCCCAATGTCCAGGCGCCTCTGCGCGGGTATTCCACAAAGACAACACGCTCAAAACCGGTCTGGGTAAAGGAAAAAGCGGTCGTAACTTGCTTAATCGTCTGATAAACAGTGCGTACCAGCGGAATATAATTGAGCCATTTCTCGAAGAGCCCCAACAAACTACTGCCGATTATATTGGTAATAAACAGACCCAGGAAATAGATCGCCAACAGCGATACGATCAATCCTAATCCGGGGATATGAAATCCAAGATAGGGATCGATCATCGGGCTGATAATACGATCAAAAAAACCGACAAAGGCTATCAAAAAATAATAGGTTACAACTATCGGAATCAGGGCTAATGCTCCGGCAACCAGTTTATTTCTCAGATTTACTCGAATTACTGTCCAAAATCGTTTAAGATTCATTTTAAATAGCTCCCGCTTGATAGGGTCTGAATAGCGCTAAAGGCTCGAAATGTTGTTATGAAATCTGCATGGATAAACCGCAGGGAAGCGTCACCGGCGCTCAGATGACGCCATGGCAGGCGGCATTCAAGAGCGCTTCGATAAAACCAGATACCATCGCTGGAGACGCCGCTGACTCCTTCCATATCACACGAAATGTAAATCTTTTCCATAAAACATCTCCTATGAGAAGTTATGTCTCAATTTGTCAATATTCAAGACTCATTCCGTTTATTGCAAAATATTTACACTATTTTATTGGTAAATATGCCGCAATTATTTAGTTTTTAGCATGACTGCTACACGCTGGAAAATTTATCCTGTTTTGGCAATAATTCTGACATGTCTCACTATTACAACCAATCGCCTTTATGGGGAAAAACCAAAAACTGCTCTGATTTTAAGTGGCGGAGGAGCAAGGGGATTATCCCATATTGGGGTCTTGAAAGCTCTCGAGGAAATCGGCTTTTATCCCGATATGGTCATCGGCACCAGCATGGGCGCCTTAGTTGGCGCTTTATATGCGTCGGGCAACACATCCCGGGAAATTGAGCAATATGCCAGAAATACAAAGTTGAACAAATTGTTTTTACCCAAACCATACCGGGAAATCGAATTTGTATCACAGAAAATAGCCGAATTGCCCGAGTTATTTACAATAAAACTTGACGAGAACTTCAACGTTATTTATCCTTCTAATCTATTATCTGCCCAACAGTTTCAGAAGCGGATCTTCCAGATAATGATTTACCCGGAATATGCCTCAAAAGGCAATTTCGATAGCCTGGTGATTCCCTTCCGCGCCGTGGCAACAGATATTAAAACCGGACAGACAGTTGTGTTAAAAGAAGGCAGTTTATCAAAAGCTATTGCCGCAAGTTCTGCCTTTCCGATCATTCTGGCGCCGGTAGCTATTGACTCTTTTTTATTAGTCGACGGCGGACTAACCAACAATGTTCCCTGCGATGTGGCGGTTGAAATGGGCGCCAAGTTTATCATCGCCGTGGATGTGACGAGTAAAAATATGCCAATCTCCGAAAATATGGACATCTTTTCATATTTTAACCAGGCTATGAATACCCTGGCACATTTGACCGACTCCCGTAATCTCTATTTGGCGGATGTGTTGATTCGTCCGGAAATTGATGATTATAGTTCAGTTGACTTTGAGGCAATTGATTCATTGATCCAGAGGGGATATGAGACCACTATGCAACAAGCCGCAGAAATACAGCCTTATGCCGATTCTTCAAAATGGGACACCGATTACTTTCGAAATTCTATTAAGCGATTAAATCAAACTTCAATCCGTTCTATTAAATATTCGGGTAATAAAAAAACCCGCTCATATGTCATAAAGCGGGAATTATTATTAAAAGAGGGGCAACTCTGGAATTCCGCCTATGCGAAACGGAGCCTGAAAAACCTGTTCAGCACAGGTATATTCAAATCGGTTTATATGTCTTTGGATGAATTCTGCAATGATTCTGCTGATCTGATTATCGAAGTTGAAGAAGAGGAAAAAACTCTTTTTTCTTTCGGCACACGCTATGACAGCGAGAAAAAAGCACGCGCCTTCATAACTGCCAAATACCGCAATTTATTCGGTTCCGGTATCGATAACCAATTATCATTAATCGTCAGTGATCAATATCGAAAGCTCGAAATCAATTCACGAAGCACCCGAATACTGCAGACCACATTCACAGGCTATTCTTCCTTATATCAAAAATTTGAAAGCCTGCCCCTTTATCAGAATGGACGCAGGGTTTCTTTCGGGGAATTTTATCGCACCGGGTTTGAAATCAATGCAGGAATTCAGATCCGCCGGGTTGGTCTTAGCGCTGTTGGTCTAAAATTACTTCATAGTAAAATTATGGAAGATTCCACTTATACCTATTATCCGATAAGAGAAGATGAATATGGAACAGGTAGTATTATATTCCGGATTCTCGTTGATAATACAGACGATCCTGACATCCCTCAAAGAGGGCATAAGAACAATATCCAATATGAACACTCCTTCACAGAAGATGATTTACAGCAGTTTGACCGGATTTCAGTTGAATCTATCACCTATGAAACATATAATGGCAGGCACACTTTTTCCCCCCGGCTTCACTTCGGATATATCACTAAAGCGCTATCCCACTATGACCGGTTCCGCCTGGGCGGCGTCAATACATTGCCCGGCTTCCACCAGGATGAGTTCTGGGGTAATCTGTTATTGTCACTGGGAATCGGCTACCGCACACCGCTAACCGAAGGCAGTTTTTTACAACTCCAGGCAATGGCAGGCAATGTCTGGAATAGTTTTGAAGATTTCAAATGGGAAGAGATAAAAATTGGCGCACGGGCAGGGATTCTGATTCCGACTCCCTTAGGTCCGGTTAATGTGGATTACGGCTACAACTTCCGGAATCGCAGTCTGGTCTATTTGTCAATAGGTCACTTTTTCTAAACTAATTCTGACCACACGAGCGATTTTCAATAGTATGTGTTACAAATAAAAATCTCCATTTTTGATAATCATTTGTTGAAAGATTTGCATACAAACAGTATATTCAACACAGTTGAAGTTCCTCAGGAACCCCAGGAGCACTCCATATCACTTTATCAATAACATCTTCTGTGACTTTGTAAAATCTCCGGCAATCCCCGATAAATCGGGATGCACGCACATTCTGCAGATGTAGATACCACTTGGAACAGGATTACCAAAGTGATCTGTTCCATCCCATAATACCGATTGGTATCCGGCTGGTTGGCTTTCATTAACAAGCGTGATTACTTCCTTACCGAGGATATTATAAATTTTTACGGTTACGTTTGTTTCCTCCTTTAAGGCATAGTTAAAGGTGGTAGTGGGGTTGAATGGATTCGGATAATTTTGATAAAGTTCGTGTTTTAGAGGTATTTCTCTGATATCATTAATTAAGTTTGAACTAGGCTGTACAGTACATATTGAATCATCCGGTGGTAATGCTAAAATTGTCAATAAGGTGAAACATGCTACTGTCATTACATAAGTTGGATTGCAATAATAATCTTCCCCTACAATGGAAGGTGTTCCTACAATTTTAACAATGAATCCAAATGAATCAACTCTTTCCGGAAAATTAATGACCAAATTACCTGATTCGCTTGGGGCAGGCATAGTGAATACATCGCCCACCTTCACAGAATCCGAAATGTTTGACGAAAGCGCACCATCAACTGCTATTATTTCTATTTGAAAATCAAGACCGGTAACATAAGGAATTAACATGCTGTCAAGAGCGATCATAAAGCAATCATTCGACATAGAGGCATGCCAGCTATTCATTATACAAATAGTGTCACAAACATTTTCTCCAACAGTATAATTGTTTGCATTTAATCTAAAATTAGAAAATAGAAAAGTAGATAATAAAACAACTATAAAAGAAGTTGTCTTCGTTATTTTTTTAACTTTAAAGCGAAGCATTGCCTCAACCTCCTTTTAGATACTATTTTAACATCAATAATTTTAATGACTTATTAAATTTCACCGTATTTATTCTGAAGATATAAATCCCGCTCGGAACGGATCTGCCAAAATTATTACTGCCATCCCAGATTACAGAATAATATCCGGCAGGTTGGTTTTCATCTATTAGTGTTTGTATTTCCTGCCCGACGATGTTATAGATTTTTAAGTTAACTTTCACGTCTTCTTTAAGAGCATAATATATAGTTGTTGTAACATTAAATGGATTCGGATAATTTTGATACATATTGAATTCGGTTGGGATGGAATTATCTGCAGCTTGATCCTTATCAGGATTCTTGTATTCGTATGCTATATCTGGTTTTGATGATGCGGATGGCCCTATAGTTACCGTTCCGACAGGTGCAATGATCTTCATCGCTTTGTTGATCGTCAGGCTTTCGTTATATGAACCTTTCACAAGACATAATATTCCTTCGCTAGGAACTGCGTTAACGCCTTCAATTACTGTATCGTATGGTCTAAAAATAGTACCATCTTCAGTAGAAATTGGATGCCCATTATCTACATACATTATATTATGACCAGGAAATGTATTAACCGTATCTGCTAACTCATCGTTCTCAAACGATGTACCATAATTTGGGCAAGGACAGTGAGTTACAATCCCTACTGACAGATCGGTGTTTAATGGAATTATGGGGCTTCCGGAGCTTCTACTTCGAATATCTACACTAAATCTCCAGTAGACATCATTGCCACTACCATATTCGCCGTTGTTTGGTCCTGTACTTGTTTGCTGTGTATGGTTATCTTCGTTCCTATAATCAGTTGTAGAATCTGGGCCAGGCGGACACTCATCAAGACCAAAACCTGTAACTCGGAATGTAGTGGGATTACTATCAATTGTCAGGCAATAGAACGCATTTTGAGCTTCTACCGGCAACAAACCGGTTTCAGAATTAGGATAACAATAAAAAACTGCCCAATCTTGACCGATCCCACTATCATCATATTCAAGTTCTGGGCTGTCGGGCGCCCGTACAATAGAGTATTGGTCTTTAATTGGAGGTTGTTGGACAGTACCATCAGACAGAGATTTTGGCACATTGAACTGGAGAGCTGATTCCGCATCAAAACAAGTTGGAACATGACCTGCAGTTATATAGGTCCCATTCGAAGCAATCCAACCCGTACAGCCGTACTTTATACAGGTAGGAAATATCCGACCAACAGCTGGATCATTCGAGCTAACACGATCATCGATCCCGCCGCAAATTCCACACCGCCCCGTGCACGGATCGCCAGTCACTTTAGATAGCTTATTGATTTCTGCTTTGTCTTCACGGTTACCGACCATAATTTCCTCTATTTCAAAGAAAATTCCTTGATCTTCTTGAGCAACATAAAGTTCAACTTCTATGGCATCGCCGTTGAAAAGGGCAGATGTATTATGCCACTGCTTCAAAGTGGTGGAATTAAGATGTTGCTGCTCTCCATCTTCAATGGATGTAATCTTGATATAGCTTCTGCGGCCAAGATTACATTTTCCGAAAAACAATCTCAACCAGGGGGCGTTGGGCACTTGAACCAAATCTCTGTCTACTGAAATAGTCTGAGTATCGAGCCCTTTATTGCCGTCATGTACACCAGAACTTCTGAAGTACGATTGCATATGGTATGGGATTGGTTCTGATTCTTGCTGAGCACGAGCAATAGAGGGTAAAAAAAAACATAATCAATAACCCAAACATTACAATCATATTGTGGGTAAATTTAC
Organism: Fidelibacterota bacterium; assembly: GCA_003527965.1. Lineage (GTDB taxonomy): Bacteria > Fidelibacterota > UBA2242 > UBA2242 > UBA2242 > DPVY01. Next base: position 8,253 of record DPVY01000028.1, on the reverse strand, counting down.
ATTTTATCATTTTTTTATACCTCATTTTAGTTTGAGTTATCAAATAAAAACATATTATTTTAGTTTTTTCTTCAATTCCTCAATCTCTTCCTGCTGCTCCTGGATAGATTGCACTAAAATAGGAATTAATTGAGTGTAATTGATACCCATAACTCCTTCCCCATCTGTATAAACTAATTCAGGATATACTATTTTCAATTCTTGAGCCACAAAACCGATGTGTTCCCTGTTTAACAACGCAGGTTCAATTATTTGGGATGTTGTCCCGGTATCACTAATGGCAGTTGTTCCAAAATCAGGCCTATAATTTTTAAGTTCATACTTAACCGGATTAAGTTTCATTATTTTTTCCAAAGATTTTTCTTTATTCCTGAGGCTTTCAATATTCTTTTTCAATCTTTGATCTGATTCTGTAATACTGTTTGCCCATAAACTGCCGGTTACTTTTACATTACCGTAAAAATATCCTGCATATTTTTCAGGTATAGGTGTATCACCATAAACGGTTCCATATATTCCGGCGCCATCGTTGTCGCCATATAATCTACCATATACTCCATAGTTCCAGCCACTGGTATAATTGCCGGCTCCACCCCATATACCATATGACCGACTGTTACTCACAGGTGAAGAACTATAAACATATCCCCCGATTCCTCTTAAATATCCCTTTCCCGTATTAATATAACTATAAATGCCTCTAGCGTGCCAAGCAACCGATATAGTGCCTACTTTTTCTACTACAATACCATAAGTATAATGACCTGTTTGTGAGTTGTAAATGTTTAGACTTCTTGAATCATGAGGATCAGCCCCATCGATACTCACCTTTCCATTTGTACCTATCTTCAGCTGAGCCCAGGATATTTGAACCAAAAACAAAACAACACAAATGATGCAGCAAAAAAGATTCCTTTTCATGATTCTACATCCTATGATATTGTTTGAAAACATTGTTATGGCTAATTACTGCACAAAAATATCTTTTTATAGAGTTAAGGTATCCATTCTTGATGCTTGTATGCCAATTTTAGCACCTTTGATAGAATAACCTTTATAAATTTGTCGTCCATCGTTTTTCCCATATCTGCTATTTTCAATATAAAGGATAAAAATTGATTTGTCAAGTTTGATGGAATCGTAAAAAGTCCTCACGCAAAGACGCAATGATCGCTAAGTTCTTTATAAATATTAAGATAGGGCTATTATTCATAAACTATTGTTTTTCCAAATACTTCTCTGCATCTCAGTGACTCTGTGGCTACTTTTTACGAGTGCATCAAGTTTAAAAATATCTGAGGAATGTATAAAAACAGTATGTGTTACAAATAAAAATCTTAATTTTTAATAATCATTTGTTGAAAGATTTAAAAACATACCGTATATTTAATTTATAATTATGAATTAAATTAAAAAAATAATTAGTTTTGAGGAGAACATACTTATGAAGCAATTTAATCGAAGTAGAAAAGGTGCTCTGTCCGAAGTGATCGCCCGTATAATTCAATCACGATTCTTTGTTTTAATGTTGATAATTCTCCTGTTTAGTGTCATCTCCCAGAGTAAAAGTTCCGCAAAACCCGACACTAAGCCACCGAAAATAAAACTACTCGCTCCGAAGGACGGGCGTACCGCGACCGGTCTGGTGAAAATAGCTGCATCGGCTCGTGATAAATATGGTATTCTAAAAGTCGGCTTTTTTGTAGATGGAGATCTGGTTCGTGAAGTTTACAATCCACCCTACGAATATATTCTGAATGCCGGTTTCTGGGCAGACGGCAAAGCGCATACGATAAAGGCAATCGCCACCGATAATTATGAAAACAGCGCGGTAACAAAAGAAATCCGGATAACCATACCAGGCAGCACTGCCGTATCACCTTACCTGATTTATCCTAAAAACAAAACAACTACGAGAAGCAGAAACAAGATCTTCATGAAATGGACATCAATATGTGGCGCCAGCGATTACATCGTTGCAATTGCTAAGGACCGGGACTTTAAAAATATCGTAGTTTCATATACCGTCACAGATACAGCGCTTATTACCGAACCGCTGCCTATCGGACGATACTACTGGGCTGTGACGGCAAAAAATCCAATTGGTAAGTGGAGCCAATGGAGTAAATTTCATGAATTTTATATCAAGCCTCCCATGACTCCAAAACTAATCGACCCTAAAAATAACTTCTTTTATAAAAGTACGGAAACACCCTGCCTCAGCTGGAATAAACCCAAATACGCCAATGAGTATGAGGTTAAAATTGTTAAAGCCGCTAATCCCAAGCTCACTGAATTTACAGATATTGTCAGCAATATCTTCGTAGTCGTGCCCGAGCTATCGGAAGGGATGCATCAGTGGTCTGTGCGTTCCAAGAATACAGACGGTATTTATAGCGAATGGAGTAAAGCACGGCAATTCTATACAAGCAGTCCGGAAATAACTCAATTCGTGAAAGTTGCCGCCGGCGAATACACTTCCGGTAAAAATAACATTATCCAACAAATCAATTATGATTACGAGATCATGAAATATCCGGTTACTTGTCGTCAATATTTAAATTTTATGAATCAGGCATATTGCCGCAATGCGATCGATGAGAATGGCTATGGACATTATGACGGGGATAAATTTACACCGACCGGCAAATACAAACTTATAGACGTAAAGGAAAAGCAAAAAGAGATTGGCAATATTTATTTCGATCCTGAAAATAAATATTTCGTTTTGGAAAGCGCCAAATATATGGATCACCCGATTGGAAACGTATCCTGGTTTGGGGCACACGTCTTCGGTAAATGGTATGGTCTCACCCTGCCAACAGAAGAGGAATGGGAAAAAGCAGCCCGGGGGCTGACCGGATTTGATTTCCCCTGGGGGAACACTATCGATTGTCAGAATGCAAATATTGCCGGCTGCATGGAACGTGGATTTTCAGCATCCACAACGCCGGTGGGTAAATTTAACGGAACCAATAACACGGTCGACAGTCCGAGCCCCTATGGCGCCTATGACATGGCGGGTAATGTCTGGGAATGGACGGAATCGTGGTTTGGCGGCAATTTTCAGACTTACCAGGTCATCAAAGGCGGCAGCTACCACGAATCCAAAGGTATCAAAGCGAATCTTGAAAGTCTGTCTACCTGGTACCGATACTGGATGGCTCCCCAGAGCACTACCGGAAAATATGGGTCCGCTATCGGGTTCCGCTGTGTATTGAAAAAAGAATAACCGATTGTATTGATATTTACCCGTTATTCTATACTCCGGCTTGATCTAATGTTTTTGAATTGAAAATTGTTTGTCCCCGGAAGTATTTGTTACCTGAACAGATATAAATACTTATCAAAAATATGCATTCTACGACATCTCGTTGAGTCAATGCGTTACCCTATATCTCATACGCTTCGCTATCGGGATAGGCTCCTTCGTCCCGAAGGGAATCCTTTGGATCAATGACAGATAGTTAATTTGGGTCTAATGGTAATTTTAGGGGGCTATTTTGTTAAAAAATGATCTGTTATTTTGATTTTTCTGTCCATTTTCAGACCGAGATGATTTCTGAGTTTTGATCTCAAATTGGAGAAGCAACCTTCCAATGAATTCGTCGTATTGGGCATGTGTAATTCCGGGTATTCCAGATAGGTAAATAAATACTCAGTGTGGCTCTTTAAGCTTCTATATGCACTGCGTAAGCGTCTATGTGTATAATGCCATCTGTTCGTTTCTAAATTGTAGATTTTCTCTTTTAAAAAAGATCCCCCATTTATCATGCCAGCCCCAAACCCGAGGTTCATTTCCTAATGATGATTCTGTTTTTAAATTGTTATATTTAGCCTTGCGGAAGGCTACCAGAAAATGGAATATGCCAATCCGGGATTGGAAAAGAGTAATGAATCATTTCGCTATTTTGTTTGAAGAACGAATCGAGGCCATCCGGTGAAAATGCCGTTTACACAAAATCATTAAAAGGCTCCTTTTCGGTCAGACACTATATACTGGATTTCGCCATTTTTTTATAAACGTTGTTACTTCTTTGATCTCTTGACATATCTCTTCGTATTTAGCGAGGATAATTTGAAACACCTGAGTATAATCAGGATCATCAAATTCAATACTCCATAATTGCTGAACAAATGATTCCGACCAATATCGAGCCGATTGATTAAGATTAATGCCGTAAAACAAGAGATCCGATTTAATCTGATTTTGAATTGCAACCTTTTTGCACATTAACTGATTCCGTGTCCGAACAATACTACGATGATAAAGCATCCTGACATTTGGCTGATAAATTCCGCTAAGGTAACCTTTTGACAACTCCAAGGATAAGTTGCGGCTGTCAATCTACAAATACGCCCGGAGGAGTTGGAATTCTGTGAGGCGGAAATATGACAACTTCACAGTCATGCTGACGGATATAATCGGCAATATGATAACCAACCTGCTTCATAGGCCACTTTAAACTGATCTCCTGGAAATTGATCATTCAATGTCTTTATGAAAACCTGCTTACTACCAAGAGTCGTGAAGGTCTTGAGGTGAAGATTACGGTTCCGAACTGTGGCTACTCATTTTGTTTTGTGAAGATCCACTCCAACAAAAAGTCTTTATCGTGACCAGTTTTTATATTTAACTTCTCCCATCGCAAGTCTCCTTTTGTTTGTTTTTATGTTTGTATCATCTCTAAAATTAAAGGAGACTTGCCTACTTTTAAACATAAAAACTGCGGATCATTTTCCCTCTTTGTGCCCTGGTGTCTTGGTGGTTACTTCAGCGTTTCCCGATTAAACACCTGGGCTGAGAAGATGCTTATTTCGGTGGTTTTATCTTTCCAGGCGTCCGGAGGCAGACCGGCTTTCCGGCAGGTATGTTCCAGGAAGGTTTCCCTGTCCCAGCCGTATTCGGTTGCTACCTGGGGCAGGAGCAGGCCCTGGTAGTAGTCGCGCTTCATGATAATACCATGTTTACCAACTTCGATAACGGACGGATTGGTGATCCTCTCCGGGACGGTTAGAACAGATACTTCGATTTCAAGATCCTTGAGCTCTTGCGGGCTGACCGGATTAAAGCGAGGATCACGAAGCGCCGCCGACTGTGCGACTTCGATAACTGTTTGATACAGTGGGTAAACCGGCAGAATATAGCCGATACAACCACGCAGGTTGTGATGTTTTTCAATAGTCACAAAAGCGCCGCGTTTCTCTTGGCAGATTGCCGGAATATCTTGCGGTACCGGAATGGGTTTGTTTTTGACAGCGGCATGAATGACATCTTCCGCCAGTTGAATTAAGAAGAGTTGTTCATCGCGAGTCAAATCTCTATTCTGATTTTCGGTCATACCCATGGATATATCCTTTTTATTTGCTTTTGGTTCTTTATAAAACGCAGCCGAGAGATAACCGACCACACGAGACAGGTTGCCAAAAGGAACATCGCCGCTGTTGGCATATTTCAGTGTTTTAATGTTCGTTGCACCGTTCATCTTTGCCGCTAACATCAGTGCGGTAATGGGTCCGCCGCCGCAGGCTTCGACCTTTCTTGTTATAATTCCTTGATATAATTCTTTTATCGAGAAACTTTCCAGGATGTTAATAAATTCCCGGTCAATATTTTGGCACTCCTTATAATTATGAAAATGGCTGAGATCGCTGGAGGCGATGACCAGAAGGTCATGGTTTTTCGCGACTTTTCCGATCTGATTACCCAGGGCTTGTATCACCGCCCAATCCATATTACCAAGCACAATGGGAACAATCGGAACATCTCCGAGCGTTTCCTGAATAAACGGTAGTTGTACTTCGAGACTGTGTTCGGCGCGTCCGGTTTGTCCGATATCATGTCCTTTAGTGGAGAGCAGGATATGTTTGTTTGTAGTCAGCAATTCTCTGGCGATTGCCTTATCGACGGAAAGTTTTCCGAGAGGCGTAATGTAGGAATCACCGGAATATATCGATGCAAAGGGAAAAAAATCCACATGACAGGGTGAAATTACAATAACAGCATCGTACGACCTGCCCTTTAGTTGAGCATATCCGTAGGCGGCAACGGGTCCGCTGTAGGGATAGCCGGCATGAGGAGCAATAAGGCCAAATGGCTTTCCGGAGATCTGATCTATTTCAGAATTGTTTAAATAATTTTGAACTGTTTGTGACAGTTCCTGTGGATTTTTCGGGTAAAACATACCGGCGTTATAAGCCGGGCGATCTTTGGCATTGCCTGCTTTTGAACATTCCATCATCATGACGCTAACCCCCAAGATGATTATGAAAAGTTTAAATATAGAAAAATCAACTTTCATCAGGAATCCCTTAACTCCAGACACCGGGAATTGTTTTTGAACAATTCGGGCATTTTCCATTTTTCAGTTTGTTTTTCAGAATATAGAATCCTTTGCGAACAATTAGTTCATGACCACAAGCGGGGCAATTGGTATTTTCACCGGAATGTCCGGGTACGTTTCCGATATATGCATATTGAATTCCGGAATTCAGGGCAATCTTTTGGGCTTTTTCCAGGGACGAAACCGGAGTCGGGGGCAGATTTTTCAGGAGATATTGGGGATGAAAGCGAGTAAAATGGATCGGTGTTTCATTTCCCAGATTTGTGATAATCCATTTACACATTTTTTCAATCTCCGCCGGATTATCATTCAATGTTGGAATGATCAGGTTTACCATCTCCAGCCAGACGCCCCGGGATTTAATTTCAACCAGCGTATCCAGAACCGGGTTTAAAGTGCCGGAAATAATATCTTTATAAAAGGATTCCGAAAAGGCTTTGAAATCGATTTTTATCGCATCGAGAACCTTGCAAAGATCCCGCAGCGGTTCTTTGTTTATGTATCCGGCGGAGATCATTACGCTTCTAATACCCTGATCTCTTCCGTAAGCAGCCGTATCAAGAATATATTCGGTAAAAATAGTTGGTTCATTGTAGGTATAGGCAATTGTGGACACCGAATTGTTTTTAGTCAGTTTTACCAATTGTTCAGGCGCGAGGTACTGAAAAGCGAGGTCTTCCGGTCTGGATTGTGAGAGTGTCCAGTTCTGACAAAATTTGCATTTGAGATTACAGCCGGAGGTTGAAACGGAAATTGCCGTCGTGCCCGGCAGAAAATGGAAGAGGGGCTTTTTTTCAATCGGATCGTTATTGATAGATGTCAGGCGACCATAGACTAAGGTTTTAAATTTGCCATTCTGATTTTCCCGGACACCGCAATAGCCTCGGCGATTTGAAGTGACTATGCACTTTCGGGGGCATAACAGGCACTGTATCTCGCCGTTATCAAGATTTTGGAAATAACGGGCATCTCGAATGTATGGATATTTTTGATCATTTGCCGATAGCGGATTAAACAGCAGGGGCGCTGTGGCTAATCCGACAAGAAGATTGCCGGACATTTTGCAGAATTCCCGGCGCGTTATCATTTAAAATCTTTCTTCACCTTCACGGGTTATGATTATTCCTGCTTCCCCTTCCAGAGGACATTTATTTTGACAAATCCCGCAGCCAATACATAAATCAGGGTTTATATAGGGATAACTAACCATTCTCTTTTCTCTTGTTCCGGGGTCAATAAACTCTTTTACTTCTAATATTATAGCTTTTTCCGGTAATGGGCAATGTTCTTCGCAAACAATGCAATCTTCATTTAACCGGTAGGGAATACAGCGGTCTTTAAGAAAAATTGCCGTACCCGTTTTAATTTTCTGTTTTTCTTCGAGATTATGAGGCTGAATGGCTTTTGTGGGGCAGATTTGACTGCAAAGGTTGCAATTGTATTCACAATAACCAATTCTGAATTTGGAAATTGGCGTCAGCAATCCTTCGAGACCGGTCTCTAAGAAAGACATCTGTAAACAGCCGCCGGACGTTGCACAGATACGAGCACACTCTCCACAGCGGATGCAGCGTTCCATAAAATCATCTTCTTTTAATGCGCCGGGAGGACGAATGAGGCGGTCAGTCTTGGATGGATTCAGAATATTCAGCCTGAATAGGCTTGAACCGAACAGCGCGGCTGCTCCGGCGCCGATAAATGAGCGGCGCGTTAAATCCGCGGATGACCGCATAGTTTTTGGCGATTGGAATTTATAAGTGATCGCATCTGTCGGGCAATTTTTACGGCAATTCAGGCAAAGGATGCATTCGGATTTCTCTGTTGAATAATAATCTTCCTCGATTGCATCCATTTTGCACTTTTTTTGACAAGCTGAACAACTGGTACAGCTTTCTTCATTTACAACTCG
>DPVY01000205.1 GCA_003527965.1 Fidelibacterota bacterium | reverse complement strand
CAACAAAAATATGTTTAGTAAAAGCAAAAAAGCGATTTTGGAACTTACGATACCTTTGATCCAGATCAGAGCCGTTTGGGGAATCTGTGCATCAATGAAGTATGCAGTGAGTCCCATTGAGCTACAGAGAATAATCAGGACTCCTCCAACCAACTGGACACTATCACGCACAATGGGCAACAGGTCTTTTCGAAGATTGATATCTCTGTTTAAAATGGATTCTGCTATTAAGACATAAAAGGCGGTGATTGATGATGCTTCGACCGCGGTAATGAATCCGCCGTAAATTCCACCGATGACCACAACGGGAATCGGTAGTTCCCATTTTGATTCTCTGATTGCCGCTATTAATTCTTTGAATGAAAATTTTGTCCTTTGGGCAACATGCGAGATATCCTGTTGGATAGAATAAATCGATAATAGAACGATCAATAATATTCCGGGTAGTATTCCGGCAATAAATAATTTATCAATTGAAACCGAAGCTATAATTCCATACAGGATCAATGGCAGGCTTGGTGGGAACAGAAGACCTAAACTTCCCGATGATGTAATCAGTCCATGGGAAAATTTCTCGCCATAGTTATTTTTTCTCAAAATGGGATAAATCAACCCACCGAGCGCTATGATCGTAATTCCCGAGGCGCCGGTAAAACAGGTAAAAAGCGCACAGGTCGAAAATGATACAATGGCAATCCCACCCGGCAGCCAACCCAACAACGCATTCGCCAGGTTTAGCAACCGTTTGGGCGCTTTACTCTCTGCTAATACATACCCAGCCAGGGTAAAGAGGGGAATTGCCAGAAGCGTTGGAGCAGAAGCAACTCGGTATAATTCAACAATGACGACGGTAGGATCGATGCCGAGATTTGAAAACAACAAAACCGCAGCTATGCTGATGGCTGCGAAGAGGGGAAGTCCAAGTAAAATCAATAAAATAGTTAAGCCTGTGATGCCCCACGCCATTAATCTGTACCGTCATGTTTAGTGTCCAGCAATCGAAGTGGAAATGATAAAGCGAGCAATAAAAAACCAAGGGGAATTATAATTTCAATAATCCAGGCGGGGCAGAATCCGGCAATAACCGAATCCATTTCAATTTCAAGTATAATAAATTGGATACCGTACCACATCATAATTAGGCAGATAATTGAAGCTATGATTGTGAGAAGCCATTCAAGAATGCGCTTATTTTTATTTTTTAATATTCGGGTTAAAATATCGATTGAAATATGTTTCCCGCGAAATGTCGTAAGCGTTGCACCAACAAATGCGATCCAGAGAACGCCGTTGCGCATCAATTCTTCGACGGCATTAAAACCGATTGAAAAAAAATTTCGCAGGACGACCTGTGTAAAAGATAAAATAACCAGCGCCAGCATTAAAAATACCGCTAAGCCGCCGGTTAATTTTTCAATGATTATATGAAGTTTATGAACCATGATTTGATCGGTATTCTTCCAAAAGCGTCAAAACTTTATCCAATAGTTCTTGCGAATAGAGTTTTCCAACTAATTTTTCGCGCACTATTTTTCCTGTATTGTCAATTTCGTCTAAAGCTGCCTGATTTTTAACAGGCACCAGTTCAAGCCCGGCTTCCTGGAGAACTTTTAGGGATTCAAGGTTCTCTTTGCGGCTTGTCAGAACGATCTCGCGCATATTTTCTTTGGTTTTTTCGATCAATATTTCACGGAGATCTTCAGACAGAGAATTAAGCTTCCTTGTCGTCATTAATACGGCGCCGACGGAATTCGTCAAAGGATAATCAAGCACATATCTGGTTTTGGTAAACCATTGCAGCGCTAACACTCCGTAAGGAGAAATATATACTCCGTCAATCAAACCGGTTTGAAGGGAAGTATGGACATCGGTTATATCTAAGGGGATTGATGAAATATTCATGGCGTCAAAGGCTGCCTTAGCCAGTGGATCACCCTTCCATAACCACATTTTAACATCTTTGAAATCGGCAACGCAGCTTACCGGTGTATTTGTGAACAGGTAAATAAATCCGACTTCTGCCCAGCCTACCAGAAAAAAGCCTTTTTCAATAAAGCGTTGCTGGAATTCATCAAAGAGATTCGTATAGACATAATCGACTTCAGCGCTGTTTCTGAAGAGAAAGGGGAGATCCAAAATCCGAACTTCAGGTACAATTTCACCAAGCCCGACTCCAGTAAAGGTACCGCTGTCCAATTGACCGAGTTTCATTTTTCTGAGGACGTCTTTTTCTCCGCCCTGAACGGCATTGGCGTACACTTTAAAAGAAATTCGATCATTGGTGAGTTCTTTGATCTCTTTTTCAAAATTACGCATCTCTTTCATCCAGCTGGAGCCTTCGGGTGCCACGGTCGCCATTTTTATGGTATAGGTCTTTTGAGCTGAGAGAGGAAGTACGAGAAGTGCGGAAATCAAAATAGAATAAATAGTGTATTTCATAAATCTCCGATATATTTTACCAATACAAATCCTGATTTTGCAATAAATTTTCGGCTTTTTTCTTTGCCAGAGCGTTCATTAGTTTGATATCAGGGTAGGTATCCAAATCTAATTCGAGTATTTCATTAAGCAGGGTATCAAATAATTCACGATCCTGAATTTGCACGGCATAGTAGCGCGCCAGAAAATATTTTGTCAAATAAAATGAATTATCCGTTATCTCAAGATTTTTTTCAAAATGATGGCGACCTTTTTCCGGATTACCGCCTAGAATGGGAGGGCGGGCAGCGTAAAAACTACCGTAAAACAGGTGTACACCCGCAAAATTATAGGTTTCATCAAGTTCCATAACACAGTGCATGATCATCTCGACTTTTGAAAGATTCACCAGGGTTCTGGGATCATCTAAATGTTGCAGAACATAAGAGCCCCAATTATACCCAAGCCAGAAGAGCGCCGGCACATCTTTCTTTGTATATTTTTTTAACAATACTTCCAGCTCCGATGGTTTAGTCGTTGATCCGAAACGCCTACTCTTTGGCAAAGAACGAAAAGAATAGGCCAGTCCCCGTTGATATAATCGCGCCGCTCTCTCAGGATTTTCATCTTCAACGAAAGCCATTGCGAAGGCGCCAAAACCCTGGGCTGCGATTAAGTTCAATTTAGGATTTTCCGGATCCCTGGAAAGCAATAATTCAACCATTTTAAGATTATTCGCCAGAAACTGTTCGGCAATTTCAAGGTCCTCTTCCTGATAGACAACCTGAACCCCGCTTTCCATAAAACCGCCGGCGGTTTTAATTAGCAGACGATTCAGGCTACAGGAGGGCAGCATAAGCGCGACTAACAATAAAAAATGAAGGGTATCCGGTATTTTCTTAAGCATAATATTAATCAACGTGCAAATTTATGTAGCCGCTGCTCCTCTTCAGTAGCCATAACAATACTAATTCTACCGACCCAAATTTCAAAATCAGAACCGAGCGGAATATACGTAGAATCATCTCGAAACCAGCCCCGGAACCTTCCGGTAAGCCCCACAATACCTTTATAATGATTTTCGCCACTGATTAAAAATCCCATTTCCTCGTTTCCCCAAACCGTGATAGGTTCTTTGACATTATTAAATATAATTTCGGTAATAACAAAATTTTCATCTATCGTCGTTAAAATCAACTCGCTGCGTTGTTCAAAAACAACCTGCCGCGAATAAAACAGAATTGATGTTCCGTCAATGGCATTTTTAGGTAAAAATTTCTCCATTTCATCGATATGACCGTCCTCATGAACGATTCTGCATTTAAATTTACCTTCGTCACGCAGGTAATCATATACTTTTTCAGCAATAATATTGTTTTCCCGAAGATGCAGAAAATGCCGATAAACCTGCTTAGTTCTTTGATCGATAATCGAGATGTAATCGCTATGTAGTGTGGCTGCAAATTCAAGCGCCGGGTTAGAATCCAGACTAAACCGGACCTTATAGGCATCATTTCCATTATAATTCAGAGATTCAATAATCTCAGTATTCAGTTCGCCAACTCTGATAATTCCCAGGTAAACGCTGTATACCTGATTCTCTCCAATAGGGAAAAAGCGGGAAGATTCTCCACGTTCCGGTATTGGCTCAAATCCATTTGTGTATAAATAATTTTTGTTTTGATCGGCAAGATATTTTTTAGCTTGATTTATGGAAGGATGTTGTGGATAAAGATAGATAAAAAAGCTAAATAATTTATTTCCATCATCGACTTGTCCGGATAACTTGTATGCACGCGCAAGTTGAAAAATAATTTCAGCATCGAAAGAATATTTCAATCCTTTTTCGAGGATATTAACGGCTTTATCATTTTCACCGAGTTGGATATAAATATCGCCTAAAATTGGATAGGGGAAAGTGTATAATTTATTTATCGATATAGCCTTTTTCAGATATTTTATTGCCTCGCCGTACTTTTTCCGTTCGTATAGATATTTTCCAAAATGAAAAAATGGAATCTCTGGAAAAGGATGGTATTTAATGGCATCAAGTAAATAGTTAAAGGAATTTGTTAAGTTGTGTCGGTCATATTCTATGGTTGCTTTTAATAGTAATGCCGGTCTGTATTTTGGATTTGCCCTTAAAGCCGTATTCAAATATTTATTAGCGAGGGCATAATCATGCTCATCATAACAGAGAAAAGCAGCATTATATGCGTGAACTTCTTTATGTTTGGTGGTGTCAAGTTCTGCAATATAGAGTTCTTTAGCATTTTGCCGGTTGTCTAATAACCATTCTTTCTGAGCCTGGGTAAGGTTGGCTTCAGGGGTGTCCAGTATGGAGCCGTCTAAAAAATTGATGGTGCAAAGTGTGATTAGCGTAAAAATGGCAATATTTTTTAGAATTCTTTTCATGTTAAAAACAAATTGATTTTACCAAAAAGAATTTATATCCTTTATGCGTAAAGTCAAATATATTATAGCAAGTATTTTATCATCATTACAGAGTGTTACCATGAAAAATATCAGTCTCTCCTTAAATGTTCTTTATCGATCAACTGTTTTTATGCTGATTGCGATAGGCTTTGCCCTGATTTACAATAGCATCTCTCCAAAGGGAATCAAACTTATAACACCGTATCGACAGGTTGTTGTCGGCGACAATATATATAAAATCCCGATTTTTCAGCCAAGAAAATTAATGCAAAAATCATTTATTGAGACCAAAGTTCATGCTCCTGATGAAATTGATCTGAAATCGGCATACAGACATTACACTGAAGGTATTACGCTTTTTATTGACACCCGAACTCATGAAAAATATAGACTTGGGCACATTCCGAGAGCTATATCAATCCCCATGGAAACCTTCGATTATGCTGCTCCAATTCTGACGAATACGCCGAAAGATCAAAAAATTATAACCTACTGTGATGGAGAGGTTTGCTCCCAGAGTATTGATATGGCTGTTTATCTCGATGAATTAGGCTTTTCCGACGTCTATTTTTTTGTCGGTGGATGGTTACAATGGCAGGAAAACGGATTTCCTTTGACGGAAGGAGACCGTCCATGAAAAAAATGACAATCTATTCCGCTCTCGCCGTAGCGGTACGGATAATCCTCGGCTTTTTATTTATATATGCGTCGTTAGATAAAATATTGGATCCTCCCAAATTCGCCGAAGTGATCTACAATTATAGAATACTGCCGGTGGAGCTGATTAATATCTGCGCCGTGGCAGTACCCTGGATTGAAGTGCTCATTGGTGTGACGCTGCTATTGGGAATTTGGGTCGGGTCTTCAGCGCTACTGCTTAGCGGCATTACAGCAGTGTTTATTATCTTAATCATAAGCGCTATTGTTAGAGGTTTGAATATCGAATGTGGCTGCTTTTCCCTCGATGCCGAAGGCTCTCTGGTTAGCTGGAAACGGGTTATTGAGGATGTCTTCATCCTGGCAGGGGGGATATATTTACTGGTTTGCCACAGAGATTCAGAGACATGAACGGAATGATAGAATATATCGAAATATGGAATACGGGTAACGAAAAAATCAAAAGAAGATAATATTTATTTCTGCGAGTCTCTGTGACTCAGTGGTGAAAATAAATGGGGAAAATGATGAGGGATACAGTTATTGGATTAATATTACTAATTATGGTGCTTTGCGTATCAACGTACCTGGTATTATGGGCGCGGCATTTGATTAACAAGATCGGTAAGCGCGGCGCCGATACTGCCCGCAAAATCAAGAAAGAGATCAATGGCTGACGATAAAAAACAGATATCCTCTGAACTGTCGCGGGAATTATCACTGTTCCAGATCACCATGATGGGCGTTGGCATGATGATCGGCGCCGGTGTTTTTTTAGGCGTCGGCAACGCCATCCACTATTCAGGACCCGGCGGTGTAATACTGACCTTTGCATTAAATGGGCTGATTGCCATTTTTACCGCAATGGGCTACGCCGAATTAAGTTCGGCAATTCCGAGGGCAGGCGGCGCGTATAATTTTGCTCGAATCGGTTTTGGTCGAAGCACAAGTTTTGTTGCCGGTTGGATGGAGTGGTTTGCCTCCAGTGTAGCCGGCAGCGCTTATGCGATTACGTTCGCAATTTATGTTATTCGTTATTTAATTGTGCTGGGACTTCTGAATCTTGCGGGAACCCAGCTTATCATCGTTGAAAAAGCCACAGCTGTTTTAATTGCCTGCCTGTTTATTTATATCAATTATCGGGGCGCATCGGAAACCGGCAGAATCGGCGCCATTATTACTCTTGGTCAGACACTATTTCTGATTATGATCGGTGTTGCCGGATTTATAGTAGTTTCCAAAGATCCTGCCCGATTGCAGAATTTTACCCCGTTTATGCCGAATGGCTGGGGTAAATTGCTTGTAACCATGGGATTTACGTATGTGGCATTTGAAGGGTACAAGGTGATCGCTCAAGCCGGCGATGAAGCCGTCGATCCGAAAAAAAATCTCCCCAAAGCCATGATCTATTCGGTGTTTATTGTAACATTGACCTATGTGGGAGTCGCCTTTGCCACTGTTGTTGCAGTTAAAGCAAATACATTGCAGGCTGATATTCCTGTCTGGGAGTGGATCGGCAGCTATGGTGAACGAGGATTTGGCGAAGCCATCGCTCATCTGATGCCCTATGCAAATTTTCTTCTAACCCTGGCGGTCATTTTTGCGTCTACCTCGGCATTAAATGCAACCATCTTTTCGGCAACAAGAGCGTCTTATGCTCTGGGCAGAGACCATATGTTGCCGACGGTAATGGCAAAAATATCATCGAAACGGAAAACACCCTGGGTCGCCCTTTTGGGAACCGGTGCAATCGTAATCTTTGTGGCGGTTTTTATGAATACAATGAATGTTGCCGCCAGCGCCAGCATAATGTTTCTGTTTCTCTTTTTTCTCGTTAATATTTGTGTTATTAAAATCCGTCGCAACATGAGTGATGAACTACAGTACGGATTCATGATGCCCTTTTTCCCGTTTTTGCCAATTCTGGCGATTATTTTTCAAATACTGCTGGTATTAAATCTTCATTCTGTCAGTCGGACGGCTATTATTATCGGACCTATGTGGGTTTTGCTTGGGATACTTGTCTATAACGTTTATTCAAAAAAACACGCCATGACTACGGATGATGAAATTAGAATTCTCGAGGATGAAAAAATTACATTAGCCGACGCTAAACCCGAATATAGTATCCTGGTTCCCGTCGCCAATCCGGATAATGCATTAAGTCTTGTCAAAACAACGTATAAAATAAGCAGTGCCAAGAATGCCGAAGTTAACCTCCTGCACATGGTAAAAGTGCCGGATCAGGTTCCTCTGAGCGATGCCGGACGGTATATGCTGGAGGGGAAAGAGGCTATCGTTGAGATAATGCTTTATTTGGCGCCGCTTTTTCCGGTTAATACAACGATTCGTTATTGCCGGAATATTGCCCGCGGC
>DPVY01000139.1 GCA_003527965.1 Fidelibacterota bacterium | reverse complement strand
AACGAGCTGTGGATATACAGGAAGTCCCGAAACTGCGGGTTGCCTGTCTGGAAACACTGGGATGGTTTGCCTTTTCGTATAACCGTGCCGAGATTATTGAAGCCTGTGACCGGATATTAAGGCAACAAGGGGCGTCAGAGTCGATTAAAAATGAAGCTCTGAAAACAAAAAAACGGGTTTTGGTTGGAGTTAACGATCCGGTGAATCCGTAAGACCTGTTAACAACACCCATATAACACATTATCATTTTAATAATATTCATTTTGGATTATCCACGATCACGCTGTAAATTAATCTGAGGTAGTCTGGGCTTTTGATTTAATAAGTAGAAGGTTTTGAACAATTACAAATAAATCCGAGAAAATGAGTAGACAGGGGCGCGGAGAAAAATACAGCATACTGTTTACAATGTTCATATTTGCCATAATTGTTGCCCTTGTATTTAATCTTGTATCTCTTAATAAAGACCGTTTTATTACCAAAGAACCCACGCGAATCTATTTTGCCGATAATATGTCTGCAGCTCATTTAAAGATAATTGCTAATTTCAATAAGATATATGCCGGTTCGATTGAAATTATTCCTGTTGATTTACCTTTTTCAAAATTTACAACCAACGAGCGCAAGGAATTACTCGCAAGGTCGCTGCGTAGTGGAAGCAGCCGGATTGATATCTTTGCAGTAGATCAGATTTGGGTACCGCGATTCGCAAAATGGGGTGAGCCGCTGGCAAAATACTTCATGAAAACCGATTTATCCAGAATCCTCCCCCAGGCGCTAACGACTTGCTATCATGAGAATATGCTGATAGGGATTCCCCTTTATATCGATATCGGGGTGTTATATTACCGAAAGGACTTGTTAGATAAAAATGTTGCTGGCAAGTTAAAGGCGTCAATCTCCTGGGAGGAACTGATTGAATTGGGTAAAAATCGGAATTTGCAGAACCCCTATTATCTTTATCAGGGTGATAGTTACGAGGGGCTGGTTTGCAATTATCTGGAAATTCTGGGGAGTATGGGCGGGAGCCTCTACCGTGATGGAAAATTGACGATTAATACCGAGGAGGGGCGCCGCAGCGCTCAATTCATGTTGGACCTGATTGAGAAATATGGATTTTCACCGCCGCAGGTCGCTTCGTTTAATGAACGGGAATCCTATTTTTTCGCCCTGAAAAATGATGCTCCCTTTTTCAGGGGATGGTCCAGTTTTCTGAAGGATATGCCGGTTAACAGTGACGACTCGGTTAAGGTAAAAAATTTGGGTGTTGCCTATCTGCCTCACTTTGGGCGCCATAGTCCTGTGACCGTTTTTGGCGGTTGGAATCTGATGATCTCCAAATATTCGACCAAAAAACCGGAAGCCTACTGTTTTTTGGAGTATGTAGTTTCGGAAGAGGCGCAGAAAATTCTGTTTGAAACCTCCGGATATTTACCTATCCTGAGCAGTATATACGATGACCCTGAAATAAGGGCGAGTCATCCTTATATCAATTATCTCGAAGAGATGATAAAGTCGGGAATTCACCGGCCTATGCTACGCAATTATACTAAAATCTCTGATATTTTATCTTTTTATTTGAATAAAGTGTTAAAAAAAGAGATATCTGTAGAAGAGGCTCTTCGACAGACAGAAGAAACGATTGAGTCTGATCAGCTTTTTCTTCGTTAGTAATCATTATGGCTATACTGAAAAAACTAAAAGATTATCGATTTGAAATACGGCATTTTATTATTCTGTTTATTATTCTGGCAACCTTTCAGGTAATCTTATCTTATTTGTATAAAGCTTCCAGTAAAAATCTGGTTGAACAGACCATGGATCTTTATCGAAAAGATTCCGCAATTCGTTTGGCGAATTTGACAACAACCTCGTTGGAATTACTATTGGAGCAGACTCTGGTAAATCCCGCGAAAACAGAGGAGGCACATAAGAATATCATTCAGGCTTTCGATATTATTCTGAATCAACAAACCCTGCAACAAAATGTAGATGAATTGTGCCTGGTATTTACATCGGAAGGTAAAACCTTTGCTATTGACGATGGAATATGGCTCTATAATTTCATTTTTAACCATGAAATTCCGGAAGGACACGACAAATGGTTTTATAATGAGGCGATTCACCGTTATCAGCAAATTGCCCGGGAAATAGAAGACACGGAACAGATATTTTGCAATTGGGATAATATTCAATCCTTTCATGTTCTTGTGCCCTTAGTGCCGAAAGGAGAATACGAGGGCGTTGTTTATATGAAAATAACGCCGGATGTCAGCAATATCACCCGGGAAATTTCAACAGTTTATGATGAAACCGGGATTATTTTTACGGCTCTGATTCTCTTTGGACTGTTGGCTATGTTTTACCTTACATCTTATACTGTAAAAGAACGTGATTTAGCTCAGGAGCTGCTATTCAAAGAGCGGGAGCAACAGATTAAAAAGGATATTACCCATCAGAAAGAGGCGCTTTTTACCAAGCGCATATATCATGCTCACCACAAAGCCGAAAAGATCATGGGATTCATCAAAGATGAACTGCGCTTGTTGACAGATAAAAATATTGATAGATTCAAATACATTGTTAACCGATATTCAAGTTTTATTTCCCGGGTTATCTACGATATGAAGTGGTATGAACCACCGGTTCACACGATCCGGAATCAGTTATTCAATACGGATATTAACGAAGTGATCGAATTTTTGGTGACATATTTGTTTAAGCGTGTTTATAGAGAACACACTGCCTATGTATTTGATCTGAATCTGGATAAAAAATTACCCAAAGTACATATAAATGAATACGTAATCTGGGAAATTCTCGAACCCCTGATTCAAAATAGTATTGATCACAATAAAGGAAAAAATATCACAATTACCATCCGGACAGAGTATCATGAATCTGAAAATTATTCGGAAATAGCTATAATGGATGACGGAGACGGTATTTCTCCTGAATTGTTAAACCGGAATGAGGAAGGAATTAAAAATATATTTCTTGAACATACATCCACCAGTACAAACACGAAAAATTCCGGATATGGTTGTTATATCGCGTATGAGCTAGGCACGAAGCGTTGCGGCTGGACGCTGGATGCAATGAATCTGGCGAGTGGCGGTTGTGCGCTGATTGTCAAAATTCCCAATAATTAATAAGGATAGAATAAAAGATGATTTCCAATCCAATTCAGATATTACTAATTGAAGACGAAGAATTTGATGTACGGCGGATTAAAAATACCGTCAAACCCTATGAAAAGATTAATATTTCCGATATTGTGTCCAGTGGTGTTGATGCACTCAATCTGATTTCCAAAAAGAAGAATTTCTATGATGTCGTCATTATGGACTTTCAAATTGCCGGTGGGCTCTTGGGCGAAGAATTAATCAGAGAGATAAAAAATATCAGTCCCTTAACCCAGATTATTGTTATCACCAAGATGACCATTCATCAAACGGATTTTGATTTTGCCAATCGGTTGATTCAAGCGGGCGCCTTTTGGTTTTGTACGAAATATCCCGGTGATATTGAAGATTATATTTATCAACCTACAGATTTTATTCTTAGTATTGTCAATGCCTATGAGAAAAAACAATTGAAAAAAGACCATCTTGATTCTAAAAAACGATTAAGTAAAAATGTCCGCGATATTTTAAATAGTAAGATGATTATCGGTGAATCGCCGGCGATCCGCAAGTTAAAAGATCAGATTCGCCAGTTTGCCGATACCAATGCCAGCGTGTTGATATATGGAAAATCAGGAACGGGTAAAGAACTTGTTGCCGCCAATATTCATTATCTTGGCAGCCGGAATCTGGAGAATTTTGTGCCAATAAATTGTGGGAGTATTCCCCGGGAGCTGATCGAAAGTGAGCTGTTTGGATTTGAAAAAGGGTCATTTACCGGCGCCCATGAATACCGGCCGGGACTATTTGAACAGGCTAACCGGGGCACTATTTTTTTGGACGAGATTTCCGAGTTTCCTTTATCCGCCCAGTCAAAATTGTTAAGAGTACTTCAAGAGGGGCAGATTGATAAAATTGGTCGTAATAAAAGCTATGAGGTCAATGTCAGGGTTATTTCAGCGACCAATAAAGACCTTGAAAAAATGGTAGAAAACAGTGAGTTTCGTGAAGATCTGTTTTACCGCTTAAATGTTTTGCAGATTTATGTGCCTTCACTTGAGGAGCGTAAAGAAGATATCCCTCTGTTAGTTGATTATTATATAAATCGATACAGCCGGGAGATGGGACAACCAATACCGGAATTTGAAAAAGGCGCTATGGATATTCTCGTAGATTATTCCTGGCCCGGCAATGTCCGCCAACTTCAGAATGTAGTACAGAGAACGTTGTTTCTAAGCCGGGATTATATCAGCAATGATGCCGTTGTTAGTGCAATCGGGATGAGAATGGCGGTTAAAGAAAAACAGCCGTTTAACTTTGATAAAGATCATATCTTGCCTCTTAAAGAGGTCGAGCGGAAGTTTCGCAAAGAATATATTCAATATGTCAGGGGACACTGCAGAACCGATGCGGAAGCTTCCCGGAAACTGGATCTGGCTCCGCCGAATTATTTCCGTATCTCTAAAGAGCTGGGGCTAAAATAGTTCTCAGCTGTTATGTGCTAGACTTTCCTTAAAAAGTTTATAAAATGATAAGCGGGGGTTATTAATTTAATAACTAAACTCGTTGATAATCCGCATCAATTTGAATTTTTTCCTGACAAGGCAATCTGTTTTGATATAATAGATAGTTTTGTTCCAAAGATAAAATGTGTTTATGTGTATCGTTCATCTTAGAGACCTCTCTAAGGGAATGAATGTTTAGGTGTTTTTTTCTGATGAAGATTCTGCGGGACGAAACCTTTATGGTTTAGTTGGCTTACTTTTTGTCTCTCTTTCTATTTTGATGGAGATTTTATGAATAGATAAAGGAATATGTTTCGGTACTTAGAGAATATTGATATTTTCCTGCTTTTTCTGTATTTCGGAAGTGTTATGTTTGTGGGATTGTATTTTTCCCATCGTGAAAAAACGCCTACGGAATATTTTCTGGCGGGACGGAATGTCGGATGGATCGCAATCGGTTCCTCATTATTTGCCACCAATATATCCAGCGAACATTTCATCGGTTTAGCAGGCTCCGGCGCCAACAGCGGTCTGGCTGTAGGGCATTTTGAGTGGATGGCGGTTTTTTTTATATTGGTGCTTGGATGGGTGTTTGCGCCATTTTATCTCAAGTCCGGGGTGTTTACAGTGCCGGAATTTTTTGAAAGGCGGTTTAATAAATCCACCCGTATGTACCTGACCACAGTTTCGATTGTTGCTTACATCTTAACAAAAATATCCGTTACACTGTTTGCGGGTGGAATACTGCTCAATCAGATTCTTGGCTGGAATATGATTACATCCGCGATCGTGATGGTAATATTCACCGGGATATATACAATTGCGGGCGGTCTTAGCGCGGTCATTTATACTGAATTAATCCAAACCGTTATTTTGGTTGGCGGAGCAATGTTGCTGACGATACTGGGGCTAAATGAAGTTGGCGGACTGCGCGGTTTACAAGCCGCTTTACCGGCTGACTATTTTAGTATGTTCAAACCGGCAAGTCATCCTGAATTTCCCTGGACGGGTATTGTTTTCGGAGCGCCAATTTTGGCTGTATGGTACTGGTGCACCGATCAGGTGATTGTCCAGAGGGTGCTCAGTGCGAAAAATATTCAACATGCCCGCAGCGGCGCCATCCTTGCCGGTTTTTTAAAAATATTACCGGTGTTCATTTTGATTTTACCGGGAATGATCGCTCTGGCATTATTCCCCGGTATCAGGGGCGATGAAGCTTATCCCACATTAGTAATTAGTCATTTATTGCCTGTGGGGGTACGCGGGATAGTGATCGCCAGCTTATTAGCGGCGTTGATGTCTTCATTAGCCAGTACTTTTAACAGCAGTTCTACTCTCATTACTATGGATTTTTATAAGCAATTTCGCCCTGATGCCAACGGGAGGGAACTGGTTTTGATCGGTCGCCTGGCGACAACAGCATTGGTTATTTTCGGGATTTTATGGGTGCCGCTTATCCGCAGTATCAGCAGCCAGATATTCATCTATCTGCAAAGTGTTCAGTCCTATATCAGCCCGCCAATTGCGGCGGTGTTTATTTGGGGCATCCTGCTAAAATGGATTAATGGTAAAGCTGCGATTGTGTCTCTCGTCAGTGGCGGGATATTAGGAGCATTGCGTCTGATTCTGGAAATACTCAGCAAGAGAGAGATGATGAATTTTGGAATGATGCAGTGGTATGCCGATATGAACTATCTCCATTTTGCAATCTTCCTTTTTGGTATCTCTTCGGCTGTTTTAATGTTTGTCAGCCTGCTGTCGGCAAAACCGGAAAAACACAAGTTGGCGGGATATACTATAACTAAAATAGAGGATCTGAAAGACGCCATTAAAGGAACAAGTGGACGTAATCCGGTTTGGGATAAATTGAACATCGCCTTTTCCATAGTACTGATTCTTACAATTCTTAGTCTTTGGGGCATATTTTTTTAAGGAGATAAATGGCTTATATGTTAAATAAAATAAATCGATTGTGGATTTTGCTTATTGCAATACTGTTGCTTGTGATATTGTTTTTCTTTTTTCCTTTAACCCTTTCGTATAATCTGAAAACGGCTGGTAAAATATCAAACCGTTATGAATGGCTGGTGACAAAAGATCAGAATAATCAGTTAAATGCGGCATATATCGATCACCTGAGCGGGGCAATTCTTCAAAACCGGGCATTCCAGTTTGAAAGAAATGATATTGTCAATTACCGTTTGAGGTCGGATCATTTTATAAAAAAAGCAGTTTCCACGGGAGATACGGTCGCCCTTGTTAATTCTAACGAACTTGAAAAAAATCTTGAGGAATTGTATGGTGAGTTGAATCTCGCTGAAGCAAACCTGGCTCTTTATCGAGCTGGAGAGAAAGCCTCGGTGATCGAAGGAGCCCGGAAAAGGGTAGACTACGAAAGGGGGCGGGCGGAAGAACAGCGGCGCATTGTTGCCCGGTTAAGCGCTTTACACGACCGAAATCTGATTTCTGAGGAGGAGTACGAAAGCGCCCGCAGCCGGATGGATCTTTATGATATCAAGGTCGAGCTGGCGGAAGTTCAACTGCAAACCGTTTCCACCGGCGCTCAGCCGGAATTGATTCGCTTGGAAGAAGTCCGGGCGAATTCTCTTCGCAAGCAAATTCACCAGCTCAAAAAAAGAGTAGCAGCGCTCAATCTGATTAGTCCACTGGATGGCGAATTGGCGTTTTTTCATAATATTGATACGCTGTTTTCGGTCCGCGGTACTGATCAATATTGTCTGCTCATTCCGGTTCGGTATTCTGATCGAAATTATATCTCTATTGGGCAAACTATTAAGATTACCCTGACTGACGGGAGGGAACAATTAACCGGGGAAATAGCCACAATATCCTCAGAGAGCCGCATGTTTAATAAACGTCAGGTATTGTATGTCACTGCCGCCATTAATGCTCCTTTTAATGACCTGATGACCGGGATAATAGTACCGGTTAGAATTCAATGTGAACCGGTGTCGTTTTCGGAGAAAATTCGGAGAATGTTAATGTTGATAACATTTAATTAATATGCATATCCGCCGGGAATATAAATATCTGGTACCGAAGGAACGCTGGTCTGAATTCCGGAGTGCCCTGTTACCTTTTGTTGATGTGGATCGCTATGCACCAACGAACAATGGAATCGATTATAAAGTGCGCAGTATTTACTTTGATACCGGTCATCTGAGTTTCTATCTGGAGAAACTGGCGGGGGTAAAAATTCGCAAGAAATTCAGAGTGCGGGCGTATAATAATCAAAGCAAAGATTCTATAGTATATCTCGAAATTAAACAAAAAGATGAAGACATCATTAGCAAAAACCGGGCTCCTGTTTACTACCGTGACCTGAAAGGTTTTTTATTATGGGGGAATATTGATTCCTATATTTTAAATGGTGGAAAATACCTGAAAGCCCGCGATGATGCCCGTAAGTTCCTCTATTATTACTACAAAAAGTGTTTGGTCCCGAATGTTCTGATCGTATATGACCGGGAAGCCTATTATAGTAAATTCAACCCGGATTTACGCATAACATTTGATAAAAATATTTGCAGTAAAGTTGTTACCACAACCGATGAGTTGTATTCCCGTTATAAAACCAGTTATATCATGCGGGATTATTTTGTGCTGGAAATTAAGTTCTATTCCGGTTATCCCCTTTGGTTGAGAGGAATTATCCGGGAATTCTCTTTACAGCAGCGGTCGGTATCCAAATATTCTTTTTGTATAGATATTCATAAAAATGAGTTGGATATGATTTTTAAACGGTCATTGCATGAATGGGCGCAAGAATTTTATGCGATGGAAAATATTATCAAAGGGGTGAAAAAATAGAATGTTTAACGGATTTGAAAATATTTTTGTCTATAGTATAAGTCCCATCCAGGTTGTCGCCAACATTCTCCTGGCTTTTATCTGCGGGCTTCTTATTTCGTTGATATATCGCTGGACCTACTCGGGGCCAACCTATTCGGTTACTTATTTAAATTCCCTGATTGTTTTAGCGATGATTACAAGCATCGTTATCATGGTTATCGGCAACAATCTTGCGCGAGCCTTTGGTCTGGTCGGGGCGATGTCAATTATCCGCTTTCGCACGGCTATCAAAGACACCCAGGACATCGTATTTATTTTCTTTTCACTGACTGTAGGTATGGCGGCTGGTGTGGGCTTGCACCTGATTGCGCTAATCGGTGTGCTGTTAATCGGGCTGGTGTTTATTGTTTTATCGAAAGCTCAATTTGTCTATCCTCAGCGAAAAGAGCTGTTGGTTCAGTTTTCTTACAGAGCCACTAAAGACAGAGAAGCGCCTTACCTCGATGTTATTAAAGAATATTGTAAGAGCAACAGTCTGATCAATGTCAAAGCAATAGGCAGTAAAGGGGATATTGAGATTTCATATTATGTTCATTTACGGCATAAAAATCAAAGTGAAGAGTTTGTTCGTAAGCTGAAAGATATTCAGGGAATAGAATATGTCAATTTGCTCTATGATGAAGAAAAATTTTAAACTAGAAGGGATAGAAACATGAAATTAAGCAAAACTCTGATTTTTAGTATAATGAGCCTGTTAGTCATCTTTTCCGGCTGCCATAAAAAGAATATTCCGGAAATTGACGAAAGGGTTGAAAATCTTGTATCTCAAATGACCCTTGAAGAAAAAATCGGTCAGATGACCCAGGTAACCATACAGGTTGTTTCAAAAACGCGGGGATCAGTCGATCAAATCAACGAACTGGATCAGGCTAAATTGGAGGAAGCAATTACAAAATACCATGTCGGTTCCATTTTAAATGTCTGGGATGTTGGTCATAGTGCAGATTACTGGCCGGAAGTGATTACCCGGATTCAGGATGTAGCCACTAAGAAAACTCGGCTTGGAATTCCAATCATTTACGGGATTGATGCGATTCATGGTGCAAACTATACTCTTGGAGCAACTCTTTTTCCCCAAAATATTGGGATGGCGGCGACATGGAATCCGGAATTGATACGAAAAAGCGCTGAAATCACAGCGCTGGAAGTTCGGGCCAGCGGCATCCCCTGGAATTTTAATCCCGTGCTTGGAGTGGGCCGGCAATCGTTGTGGCCGCGCCTTTGGGAGACTTTTGGGGAAGATGTTTATCTGACATTGACTATGGGCGCCGAATATGTTAAAGGGTTGCAAGGTGATGATATTTCCAATCCCGTTAACGTGGCCGCATGCGCCAAACATTATCTCGGGTATAGTTATCCGTTATCGGGGAAAGATCGTTCGCCGGCCTGGATTCCTGAACGGATGCTGCGGGAAATATTCCTGCCTTCGTTCAAGGCGGCAATCGACGCCGGGGTTGCTACCGTAATGGTGAACAGCTCTGAGATTAACGGAATTCCTGTTCACTCCAGTTATTATTTATTGACAGAAGTGCTTAGAAATGAATTAGGTTTTAAAGGATTTGTCGTATCGGACTGGAATGATATTAATAATCTTTATCTTCGCGAAAAGGTAGCTAAAAATCAGAAAGAGGCGGTTAAAATGGCTGTCATGGCTGGTGTAGATATGAGTATGGTGCCGTATGATTTTAGCTTTTATGAGCTTTTATTAGAGTTAGTTAAGGAAGGCGCTGTGCCAGAATGGAGGATTGACGAGGCGGTTGCCAGAATTCTAAAAGTTAAATTTGAGCTCGGTCTTTTTGAAAATCCCTATCCCAATGTGGAATTAAAGAAACAATTCGCATGTGATGAATTCAGAGAAGTAAACTTGCAAGCCGCAAGAGAGTCAATTACCCTTCTTAAAAATAAAAAACAGACGTTGCCATTATCAAAAAACGTCAAAGTTTTGGTCACCGGACCTTCGACAAATTTATTGTCGGTTCTAAATGGAGGTTGGACAATCACCTGGCAGGGTAACGAGGAAGCGCTCTATCCGAAAGATAAAAAAACGGTTTTAGCGGCAATCCGGGAAAAAATTGGCGCCCAGAATGTTCTATATCAGCCCGGTGTTGATTTTAACGAGGAAATCGATATCCCGGCTGCTGTTCAAGCCGCAAAAGGGGTGGATGTCGCAATTATCTGTATCGGTGAACCGACATATTGTGAAACGCCGGGCAACATTGATGACCTGACAATGAGCGCAGCGCAGCTGAAATTGGTCGAGGCAATTGAAAAAACCGGAACTTCTGTTGTATTGGTTCTAATTGAAGGGCGACCGCGATTAATTAATAAAGTTGTCGATAAGACTGATGCGATTATTATGGCATATCTACCAGGAATGGAAGGTGGACAGGCAATTGCCGATGTGTTGTTTGGAGATGTGAACCCGAGTGGCAAACTGCCAATCAGTTATCCCAGATACCCCCATTCTCTGATGACCTACGATTACAAAAACAGTGAAACAGCCGGTGGGAACGACTATGATGCTCAATGGTCCTTCGGTTTTGGGTTAAGCTATACGGAATTTGCATATCGCGATCTGACTATTGATAAGACGGAGTTTTCTCAGGGTGAAGATATTCGCGTGACGGTGAATGTAACCAATACAGGAGATGTGGTTGGCAAAGAGGTTGTGCAACTATATGTCAGTGATCTGGTCGCTTCGATAACGCCGCCGGTTAAACGGCTGAAAGGCTTCCGCAAGGTGGAGCTACAGCCCGGCGAAAGCAAAACGGTTGAATTTGAATTGAGTGACGACGATCTGTCTTTTATTGGCAGAGATAATATCCGGATTGTCGAGCCCGGTGAATTTGTGGTGAGTGTAGCTGATTTAAAAGCAAAATTTGAGTTAAGATAAATCGCGGTTTCTTCAAAATCATTAATGATGATGCGACTCATGAAAATAATATTTCAGTACGGGATACTGCTTTTTTTCTGGATTGGTTTAGAGGGGCTAAGTGCCCAGACCGTGGTGATTAATGAAGTAATGTCCGCTAATGTTAATACGATCAGCGATGAAGACGGGGAATTCCCTGATTGGATCGAATTGTATAATCCGGCTAATATCGCTGTAAGTCTTGCCGGATATTCTCTTTCGGATGATAGTAGTGATTTGCAAAAGTGGATTTTACCGGAAGTCGTTCTGGAGCCGCACGGCTATTTACTTGTCTTTGCCTCAGGGAAGGATCGTAATGAATATATTTCTTACTGGCAGGCTGAAATAACCGTAGGGGATGTCTGGAAATACCGTATTGGAGATTCAGAACCGCCGGCGGACTGGAATTTGTTAGCTTTTAATGATGCGAATTGGCTGGAAGATTCGACCGGAATCGGCTATGGCGATGACGATGATGCCACCGTTATCTCGGCTACGAACTCGGTATATATCCGAAAAACGTTTTATATCGCGGATGTTAACGCTATCCGGGCAGCTCTGCTGCACGTGGATTATGACGATGCCTTTATTGCCTATTTAAATGGAACAGAAATCGCCCGGGCAAACATCAGCGGTGATCGACCGTCTTATAATCAGCCGGCGGATACATACACCGAGCCAAAAATCATATATGGCGGAAAGCCGGAACAATTCCGGATTGATTCTATAAGAAATATAATCACTGAAGGATCGAATGTTCTGGCTATTCAAGTTCATAACAGCAGTCTGAATTCCTCCGATTTGACCATTATTCCGTTTTTAACACTTGGATTACAATCCGAACCGTCGGCGGCGAGGGCGCCGGAGGAGCTATTGGAAATACGTCCCTATTATTTGCACACGAATTTTAAAATAGATTCACAAGGTGAGAAGATTTATCTAACAGACCGTCAGGGAATAATTCTGGATGAAGTTGATTTGGGCAATTTGCCGGATGATGTTTCTTATGGGCGTTATCCCGATGGTACTTCTAATTGGTATTATTATAGTCAGTCAACGCCCGGTGAACCCAACAATAGCTCGGGATATCAACAAGTTGGTTCATGTGTTTATTT
This sequence comes from Fidelibacterota bacterium, assembly GCA_003527965.1. Lineage (GTDB taxonomy): Bacteria > Fidelibacterota > UBA2242 > UBA2242 > UBA2242 > DPVY01. Next base: position 669 of record DPVY01000139.1, on the reverse strand, counting down.
TTCATTGCCGGGTGGACTGTATAATTCTCCGATTACGCTTGAACTGACTGCGGAAAATCCTTCTGCAACCATATACTACTCATTAGACGGCTCTGTGCCAACAGAATCCTCATCAATATATGTCAGCCCGCTTTATATCAGTGATACTAAAGTAGTCCGTGCAAGAAGTATTGAAGCAGATGCCCTGGATAGCCCGACAATGACGAATACTTATATCGTGGGACAACGATACAATCTGGCGATTATATCGCTTGTAACCGCACCGGAGAATCTCTGGGATCCGGACAGCGGTATTTACGTCATGGGTCACTATGCCTCGTCTGAGTTGCCCTTTTATGGCGCCAATTTCTGGCAGGATTGGGAGCGACCCGTGCATATTGAATTTTTTGAGCCTGATGGTCAGATGGGGTTCTCAATGGACGCCGGAATGAAAATATTCGGGGGCTGGAGCCGGGTGAAACCGCAAAAACCGCTGGCGCTATTTGCCAGGGGGAGATATGGGTATAAGGAAATCGATTATCAGATATTCCCGGAATTACCCATTGAAAAATTTCAGGCTATAGTTCTGCGTAATTCCGCTAATGACTGGGAATATACGATGTTCAGAGATGCGATGATGCAGAGTCTGGTGGAAGGCACACACATAGATCTGCAGGCTTATCGTCCGGC
>DPVY01000095.1 GCA_003527965.1 Fidelibacterota bacterium | reverse complement strand
TGATCCATTGATTTTTGTTTCCACCCTGCGTGACACTTGCTGTTTCAAAGATAATGACAGGCTTGCCGGGCGCTATAGTTGCCAGTTCAGCATGAGCATTCCTGAAGATATTTTCAAAAGATTTCCACTGGCTTTTCCAGCCGTCCTTTTCTATTGTTTGTGTCGTCCCCCAATTGTAACCATCTATTCCTACTATGTCGACATAATCATCACCCGGGTAAAAATTGGCTGCACGATTCCAGCCGGCTGTCGGATCATAGGAGGTATTCGGAACAGACTCCGCATTAGGACAGAAGACCCAGAGCACATTTTTTACATCCATATTTCTGAATATCTTAACAACATAGTGAAACATCTTTTTGTAAACAGCGGGGCTTGGGAGTCCGTAGTCGGATTTTCCCGTACCCCAGTGGTAGCGCTCAATATTCATCTCGTGGGCAAATCGAATCATCAAGGGCCTGCCACACGATTTTGCCTGCCTTGCGAATTCAGTAATGTATGAATCATACTGACCGGCCATAATCGCATGATGGGAAATCATAATTTCTGTAACACCTTCGTAATACATAGGTTCCCATGTGAGGCAGGGAATACCCCCTTCCTGATATATTGCCTCAAGAGTTTCACCGGGGAACTTCGCCGTATTCTGTTTTTCCGGGGAGGGCCACTGGAGGAAAAAAACAATGATCGAAGCATTCAATCCTGTTTCTTTCTTGACGGTTTGCAATTTTTCAAGGGTGATTGGGTGCCCGTCAAGGGCAAATCCCCAGAGAGGCGCTTCCATTGATGACTGATGTGCCTGCACCTGATGACAGGCCAGGGACAAAAACAGCATCAGTATAGTGAATATGTTTGTTATGTTATGAAGAAGTCGAGTGTTCATTTCTCGCCATTTTCATCGGGTATATTAAAGTACAATACGGACGACAAGATCATAAAGTGATACAGACACCATAGCATATTGACGATCAGAGCCCCAATAGGATTATGTTCGTAATAGAGCCTGTTCAAACCCCAGACAATTGCGGCAAAGCTGACGGTAATGATAAAAAGTTGAGCCCAGAGATCTTTGAGTGGAAGAGCTACACTGCCTGTTTTGGGCGTGATGACGAAGCTCCCCTTTATTCCAAGCAGTGCAAGTATTGAAGCCTTGATATAAACGGGGAAGGTAACAGCCATGAGGAGTTGCCCGGTAAAGATATCTTTTACAGTGTAATTACGTTCCTTAAGAGTCCAGAAAAAGGTTGAGAGAGTTATGGCAATATAGGGAAGAAAGAACAAAATGTACACTTCCGGCCTGGCAAAGTAACTGGGTACGTTTGTAAAGAGGTAAAGGATTGGACAGAGCACAAGAATCAGAAAAACAGGACCAATGAAATAATGGGTGCTCGAAAGAAAATATTCCCACCACTTGACGGGTGTAAGTTTCGCCGGATGCCTTACAAAGTGTGAGATAACCTGTCGGAGAAGACCAATTGTTCCAAGTGCCCATCTGAATTGCTGTTTAAAGTAACCGCCTAAATCTTCCGGGCCCATTCCAAAAGCCATAACCCTGTTGAGATAGGCGGATCTCCAGCCGTTTAGGTGGAATTTTAAGGAAGTTGCAAAATCTTCCGTTACCGATGTTTCGTCAAATCCGCCAACATCCATGAGTGCCTCCCGTCTGAAGATGACGTTGGTGCCGCAACAGAACATGGCGTCCTGAGTACTTTTTCCTTCGCAGATATATTCATAAAATACCGCCTGCTGGAGACCTGATGCACGGGCAATGCGATTTGTCTCAAAGTTTGAGTAGTACTGGGGAGTTTGAATAAAGGCAAGCCTGGGAGTATGCTCCATTATTGCAACCAGAGGTTCCGCAAAGTTGGGGAAAGGGTTTTGGTCGGCATCGAAAACGATGATGTATTTTTCCTTTTCGTGATGCTTATCTTCTGCGAAGTTTTGGAATTCGAATCCCTCTTTCTGATTGCCTTCAAGAAAGTCAAGGAAGTCATTGATCATGCCCGCCTTCGCTCCCCGCCACTTCCGCCTGAAAAGATTTACGCCAATTCTCCGGCAAAGTTTGTGAATTTCTTCTCTGTAATCCTGCATTTTCAACTGGTCATCACCGGGCAGATCATAACGAGTGTCGTCAAGGAAATAGATATATTTGTTCGGGTAAGTGAGATTATAAAAGCTGATTAACGTATCCTCAATAACGTCAAGGGGTTCCTTGAACGAGGATACGATAATTGCAATCGGAGGGAATGATGTCAGCGGGGGTAACGGGCTTTCCGGCACCACCGGTGATTTTTTACCGCTGGTAACATGAACAATTTCCAGAAAATATCCGATTCCGTGCATCAAGATAAAAATTTCCGCAAGAAGAAGAAACAGAGCAACCGTTTTTTCATACCACAAATAATCAGCAATGATGAACAGGAATGTTCGAACCATAAGATAAGAGATTGCGAGAATTATAGCTACAAAAGGCAGTATTATGAACAACATTGATTTGATAGATATTTTCTTTTGCATTTTATTCATAACCCTTAAAACTGGTATTTAATAGTACCCCAGACACCTTCAGCATTCCAATCGTCTGAACAGTGGATCATTCCTTCGATACCAATTGTCCAGTGATTATAAAATTCGTAGTGCCATCCCCCTTTAAACTGTATTGAAGAATTTCCCTCTGAGTTTGATCCGAACGACACACGGACATCATAAAAATGGAGCTCACTGCCGCAAAAGAATAGTTTTGAAAGATCGTGATGCCACTCCAGTGTAATATCGCCGCCCAGATAGTTTTGAGGTGTCCAGTAGGGATGAGTAATATCAACCAGATTGCTACCGCTGTACCGGTATGCGTTTTGCTCGTTTGTATCACGGTATTCTCCGGAAAAGATGACTTTGAATATCCCGGGGTGATCTGTAACAGCATAACCGATTCCAAGAGAATGAAATTGGCCATCGTTGTTGTCGCTGTAATCTATATATCTGGCCTTACCGCTTACTTCCAGCTTGCGGTTCAGGTTCGATTGAGCAGAAATCCACCACGTATCGGCCCGGGTTCCCTGTTTGATACCGAAATAATTATACAGTTCGTCAGTTTTAACGTAACCAATACCTGTCTCTACATAATCTCTCAGGTTAAAAAAGAGACTGGCATGCCCCGTATCTGTTGTGCCGAAGTTACCGTCATTATAATTTTTGTTGGTCCAGCTTACCTCCCCTTTCATATAGGGGTTAAAGATTTCTTTTAATTGAAGGGAAAAACCATGGGCCTTATATGATTCACCTGTGAAAGCAGGGTGTTCTGTCCAGTTATGTACTTTGAATGTTGCATGGTTACGGCAGTAAAAGGGGATATCAAAGATAAGGTCAGTCCGGTTTCTGGTAATTCCGGCCAGATCTCCCCGCCCCTTTTCGTTCCAGTATGAATGATCGAGCTGTAAAAATGGATTGCTCCTGATTTCTTGCCGCTTTAATGCCAGGCCCGCAAGGCTGTGCCGAGGATCAATGTTGAACAAATGTTTGTAAGTCCGTGCCTCTCTGTCGCATAAGCCCTGAGCGCATTCGACCTGGGCATAATCAAAAAGTGCCTCTTCGTTGCCGGGCTCAAAACATAGGAGCTTTTCATAAATGTCCATTGCCTGGGTATATCTTTTATTCCATCCAAGATCCTTTGCCTTCATCTCCAGCGATACGGCTTTTTGAATCTTAAATAACGGGATGAGATCAACAGCAGCCAGTTCAACCTGTTTTTTATTATCCGGAGAAAGAGATTTCTTTATGTTTTTGAAGTTATTGGTGAAAATTTCATATCCCTCATAGACACTCTCTTTTTCCACACTCTCTTTTAACCCCTCAATTTCTTTTGTTAAGGCTTTGATTTTTAAAACGTCGGATATGGGAGACAGGATCGTGGCAAGCTTTTTATCAACAGAAGGGGTGAGCATGTTTTTATAAGTTTCCATTGCCAGGGCGTGCATTTTTCCCCATATCGCGGTCCTGGCTTTTTCCTTTTGAGGAACCGGATCCGCCGGATTCAGCTTGTGGATCTTTTCATAAAGATCAATCGATTCACCGTACTTTCTTGACCACCCCAGAGCACGTGCCGTGTTTATTAAAATCTTTGAATTATCCGGGAATTTTTCAGAAAGAGATTTGAAAAGTTTTATCGAAGCATCATATTGCTTATCTATAGCCAGCACTTCGGCCAGACCTGTAATGGCAGGAAAATATTCAGGGTCACTCCCCATCGCCGCTTTGTAAAAGGCAATGGCTTCCTTGTTGTATCCATGGGATACATATAGTCGTGCCCAAGTTTCCAGGTTTTTTGGAGATTTTGCATCTGACTTCAAATGATTATGAACAAATTCATCCGAAACCGCCCTGTCGAATCCTGCGTGGTAGAATTGAATTTCCGGATTCTCCGGGTCAATTTCGTACGCCATTTTAAAGTATGCCGCGCCCTTTTCGGGATTTCCCTCTTTCATGTATAATTTACCGGTGGCCAGATGAACCGAAGCTCTCTGGGGGTATATGATCAATAAACGCTCATACATTTTTAAAGCTTTGTCGAAGCGCTTTAAATATACCAGTGCATGCTCCTGTAAGAATAACGCTTCAGTATTGTCGGATGCGGTCATAGAGATTTTACTTGCATACAAAATGCTCTCGTTAAATTTCTTTTCCTGAAATTTAAGTTTTGCCAGCCCAAAGAGTGCTTTTTCAGTTTCCACGTTTTGGAGGAGAAGTCTGCGATAAATTCCGTCTGCTTCCTCGTATCGCTGAGAACTGGCCAGAATCGAAGCCAGTTTTAAGACTGTTTCATGTGCTTTGGGATGATTTTTTATGTAATTTCTGTAAATTTTTTCTGAACGGTAAAAATCGCCCCAACTATTCATGCGATCAGCGAAACGAAGCAGAAGTTTCTCGTCATGATTTTTCATATCCAAGGCTCTGATATATAGGTCACGACACTTTTTTGCGTGTCCCCGCTGTGCTTCAATATCCGCCGCTTCCGTTAGAAGTTCGGTATTGTTGGGATTTTCTTTGAGGAGGATATTGTATTCGTTGACAGCTTCATTTAAATTTTCATTATTGTATGAAAGGATTCGCGCGAGAGCCAGTCTGGCGTCAAAATTACTGATCATATCGGAAGGGGAAACGATGCTTGATCTGTGTGACTGATTTGCATAATTCAAAGCTGCCTGGTATTCCGATGCCATAGCAGGTTGGTCCGGAGAAGAGAGTACCCGTAAAAAACAAAAACAAAGAAAGAGTAACATCCCTTTTTGCAGCGAATTGTGCATATTGCTATCAGGTTTCACGGGACAAAAATCCGTATCTTCCATTATTTAAGGGTCTTCCTCAATTCTTTTATCGCTTCGGGATACCTGCCTGCCCAGCTCAGTACAAATGCATACTTTCTTCTGATTTGGACGTCATCAGGTCTCGACTTTAAAATTGTTTTGTATTCGGCAAGGGATTCATCGTAGCGTTTCAACCAGCTTAACATCTCGGCCAGTCTCAGCCTTGCTCTATCGTCTTCAGGGTGATTCTCTAAATATTCGCTATACAGCGGTTCTGCTTTTTTATAATTTTTTTGACCTATATACAAATCTGCCAGAAGAACTTTTGTTTTTTCATCAATCGCATCGGTTGGGACGCGTTCTAATTCAATCAGTGCCTCATCCGGCTTTCCCCACCAGAAGAGTACATTGGCCAATTCTATTCTTACTTTATGAAGGACTGGTTTTTCCTGGATGACTTTTCTGTATTCCGCGTCCGCCTCGTCATATTTTTTAACATAACTCAAAACTTTGGCAAGCTCCCATCTGGCCATCCAATTGGGGATTTCTCCTGTAATGTTTCCCGTTTCTGGTATTGAATTCTTTATCCGCATTGAGGAGAATATCTTCTGCGGGGCAGGATTTACTGCCTTCTCGGATCCTTCTATCAACGACACGTCTGAAATAATTAATGTAAAGGCAAGCAACGCTGCGGCAAAGCCGATACGTAAAGGTTTATCTATACATGATTTCATTTCTTTTCCCCCAGCACCTTCCTGTATTCATTAATGGCGTCCTCGAATTGTCCGCTCCACGTCAGGATTCTCGCCAGATATATTCGAGCCAGACGTGTGTCTGATCCTGTTTCAAGAAGTAGATTAAGCAGATCGATTGCAGTGTTGAATTTACCTTGTTCCGCGTAAACATAAGCCAGTTTTATTACAGCTTCCTGATTTTCAGGTTGAATTTTTATTAATTTTTCGTAAACGGACGATGCTTTATCGTAGTGTCCGGTTACAATATATGAAATTCCGAGGTGCCGTAAAAATTCCGGTTTTTTGAAATCGAAGTTTGTCAAAGGTTCGTAGTATATAATGGCCTTTGAATATTCTTTTTTGAGGTAATGGTTTTCTCCCTTGTGGAAAAGAATCCATTGCGGCTTGAATACATGATAAGCGGTGGTGGTAAGGAATGCCACAGATACGAAAAAAATTATGAACAAAAATCGTCTCATAAGGTACTCCGATAAGAACTTCCTTTTTCGCAAAGGAAGTATAAGAAAAACGGCCTTGTGAGTCAATGAAATATTCACCACAATCTGGGGGTGCGGTATCGGCGACCGGGGAAAGTGTGTGAGAACCTGGGGTCATAGGACAATTCCGGCGGAAATTCCCATTTATTAAATCACATCCAGTGGACTGCGCACAGCCATGCCGCCTTTAATAAGAACATGAGTATAAATCATAGTGATAAATACGTCTCTATAACCTGCCGGTTTTTAATGATAAAGATCTTGCGAAATTTATTCATATTCCAAATACTTTGGAGTTACCGGCTGGCGGCTCGGCGTCATCATGCTCCATGAAAACAATATCATTGACCGGATGCTCGCAAAACTGCCTAAGAAATACAAGAAACAGCTCAATGCCCGGTATGGCATAGATTCCACAGAGCCGGAAACTATCAAGTTTATTGATCGTATCGTAATGGACAGCCGGGACGTAGCGCTGGCGCACACAGGCGGACTTTCGACGCCCCAGCAGTGCATTATGGTCTTGTTCTCACTGTTTGATCTTATGGACAAGGAACATGCATACAAGAAGTCAATCCAGGCCCTCCTGAAAAAGCGTATTGCGAATCTGTATAGCCAGTTAAATCTCAAAATTCCCGGGGGACCCGACAAAACTCATTATTATGCCCTGATTGATATCGGGCGATTGGCCTCCTCGCTGCACGGCAAGGAATTCGCGGACTATCTGATGAAAAACTTTTCTACCTTCGATATACTGATGAGACTTGCCGACAAGAAATTTACAGTACTCCTTCCCGGGGAGGGTTTTGCGGGGCCTAAGTGGTCCATTCGTGTATCAATCGCAAACCTCAATGACGATGACTACACATCAATCGGAAAGAATATCCGCGAAGTAATGGATGATTTTTTTCAGAGCTGGGAAAAGAAATAAAATAATAATGAAAACCATTAATCCGAATGAGTATCAGCATATCGTTTTCTTTACCGGTGCGGGAATATCAATGATCTTTGCCCCCAGTGCAGAGAAGAGCTCGGGGTGATGGATCTGCTGGGTTTTGAGCTGTAGGGTAGAGGATACTAATTTCCCTAAATTACAATAAAAAGGTTGATAATTGTTGCTGATACGAGTATAAGCGGCAGCGAAACTGGTTTGAAGGCTGTTCAGATTTGCCTGAGCAGCTTTTTTTTATGTATAACAGCGTTCGGGAGCAGTGAATTGAATAGCGATCGCATTCCCCGCAACTTGTTGCGGGGAGCTTCAATTTATCTGTTTCCGAATATTTTTTTGAGGGAAGGAAATTAATGAGTTTTAAATTACTGGGACTTAGGGATGAACTGGTTAAGGCAACTGAGGATCTGGGATTTCAGTCTCCTATGCCAATTCAAGAAAAAACAATACCTGTGCTTCTTTCGGGTGAAAAGGATTTTGTGGGACTTGCCCAGACGGGAACGGGGAAAACGGGAGCCTATGGCCTGCCGCTTCTTCAACTGATTGATACAGATAAATTCCATACTCAGGGAATCGTGATATGCCCGACCCGTGAATTATGTCTTCAAATTACAGAGGATCTAAAGCAATTTGCCAGATATATGCGCAAGATTAAGATTGTCGCGATATACGGCGGAGCCAGCATTTCAACCCAGATCAAACGGCTTAAGGGCAAGCCTCAGATTATTGTAGCTACTCCAGGCAGACTTATTGATATGATTAACCGCAAGGCTGCCGATCTGTCAAAGGTTTTATATACAGTTTTAGATGAAGCTGATGAGATGCTTAATATGGGATTTAAAGAAGATATTGATAATATCTTAAAGAAAATGCCGGATAATAGAAAAATATGGCTTTTTTCCGCAACCATGCCACAGGGAGTTGCCGCGATTGCCCGCAATTATCTGAATGATCCGGTAGAAGTGCGTGTAGGCAGCAAAGGCCAGGGCCCGAAAAATATCAGGCATATATGTCATACAATTCAACAAAAAAATAAATATCCGGAGCTAAAGCAGATTATAGATTCTTCACCTGATATTCTGGCTTTAGTTTTTTGCAGAACCAGAAGAGATACCCAGGCCCTGGCTGAATCGTTGATGCGGGATGGTTATCAGTCTGAAGCACTTCACGGTGCCCTGTCCCAGGCTCAGAGAGATTCTGTAATGCGGAAGTTTCGCAGGGGTTTTGTCAGAATTCTTGTGGCAACTGATGTTGCGGCAAGAGGTCTGGATGTGGATGATATTACGCATGTAATTCATTATAATCTGTCGGATGGAGTGGAGATTTATACCCACAGAAGCGGAAGAACAGGGCGTGTGGGAAAATCAGGTATTTCGATTGCGCTCGTCACTTCAAAAGAAATCAGCCGTATTAGTATGATGGAAAAAGGCTTAATATACGTTTTGAATTTAATAAGGTACCTGACGGCAAAGCTATTTGTGAAAAACGATATGCGAATGATATTAACGCAAGCACTAAGCCCAGAGCTAAAGCCAGGCCTGAATCCAAAAACGTGCGTGAGCTCAGGACAAAGACCAAACCTGAATCCAAAAACGTGCGTGAGCTCAGCGCGAAGATCAAATCTGAAAAGAGAAAAAAGCGCCTTGAGTCAGGAAAAACCCGGAGATTTTTTATTAATGTGGGCAGGCTGGATAAAATTAATAAAGGCGCTATTGTGCGTTTAATCTGCGATAAATCTGGAATTGACTCAGACATGATCGGGGAGATTAGACTTAATAGAGAATTCTCATTTTTTGAAGTTGAAAAGCAGGCAGCCGGAAGAGTGCATAATTCTTTAAACTATGCAAAACTTGGCGGCCGAACCGTTCAGGTTCAAGCGGCTGTTTAAAAGAATATGGCCAATTTTAATCAAAAAGAGGTTGACCGGAGACGAACATTCGGAATTATCAGCCATCCTGATGCAGGCAAGACCACGCTGACGGAAAAGCTTCTCCTTTTCGGCGGCGCGATTCAGCAGGCCGGGGCTGTTAAGGCAAAGAAGGCTGCCAGGCATGCTACCAGTGACTGGATGTCGATTGAGCAGGAAAGAGGTATTTCCGTTACAACCTCTGTGATGAAGTTTAACTACAGGAATTTTGAGATTAATCTCTTAGACACACCTGGTCACCAGGACTTTTCAGAAGACACCTACAGGGTGTTGACTGCCGTTGACAGCGCGCTGATGGTGATTGACAGCGCGAAGGGGGTGGAACCTCAGACCGAAAAGCTTATGGAGGTCTGCAGGATGCGCAATACCCCGATCTTTACATTCATAAACAAGCTTGATCGCGAAGGCATGGCGCCTGTTGATATCCTCGATGATATTGAGAATAAACTGCAGATCGAATGTACGCCGCTTTCCTGGCCTGTTGGCATGGGCAAGCGCTTTAAAGGTGTGTATAATCTCTTTCACAGACAATTGCATATTTTTAAGTCGGGCAGGGAAACCCTCGGGCAGGAGGGAATCGTTATTAATGATCTGTCCGATCCCGCCCTGGATGAGATCTTAGGGGGGCAGGCCGATGAACTGCGTGAAGATATCGCGCTGCTTGAGGGCGCTGCCGATCCATTTGAGCGCCGGCATTTTTTAACCGGAAGCCAGACGCCGGTCTTTTTCGGAAGTGCCATCAATAATTTTGTTGTAAAAGAGATGCTGGACGCGTTTGTGGAACTGGCCCCCCATCCTGGTGCGCGGGCGTCTGCTTCCCGGGAGGTTTCGCCATACGAAAAAGAGTTTTCAGGTTTTGCTTTTAAAATACAGGCCAATATGAACCCCGCCCACCGGGACAGGATTGCGTTTGTCAGGATCTGTTCAGGGAAATTTACAAGGGGAATGAAAGTCGTTCACCACAGGATTGGAAAAGAGGTAACTATTGCCAATGCAACCATATTTATGGCACAGGACAGGGAAAATGTGGAGGAGGCCTTTCCGGGAGATATTATCGGTATCCATAACCATGGAACCATAAAGATCGGCGATACATTTACCGAAAAAGAGCCCTTGAAGTTCAGAGGGATTCCCAATTTTGCGCCTGAGCATTTCAGGCGTGTGCGTCTGAATAACCCGTTAAGGGCAAAGCAGCTTCAAAAAGGGTTGATCCAGTTAGCGGAAGAGGGGGCTGTCCAGGTTTTCAGGCCTGTTTCGGGCAGAGACTATATCCTGGGGGCGGTCGGTGTTCTTCAGTTTGAGGTGACTATGGCCCGTTTAAAGGCGGAATATGGTGTGGATGCCATATATGAACCTGTGAACTTTAATGTAGCGCGCTGGGTCAGATGTGATGATCGCAAAAAAATGGCTGAATTTGAGAAAGAAAATGCACCCAACCTGGCAAGGGACGCTGAAGGCCATCTCTCCTTTCTGACAACCAGTGAATGGCAGTTAGATCGCCGCATGAAAGAGTGGCCGGAGATAGAGTTCTTTAAGGCACGGGATATTAACTGATGCAGCGGTCAGGGGCAGATTGTCATTGCGAGCAGGTCGAGACCTTTGCATAACGTCCCCTTTTGCCCGATTTCTGCGTCAGACTCAAAATTTAATCCTCGAAATGTCCAATATATTCCTCTGGTTAATCCGCCTC
>DPVY01000203.1 GCA_003527965.1 Fidelibacterota bacterium | reverse complement strand
ATAATGACCGGAACATCCACAGCTTCCGTCTTCCAGCTGTCATAGTCTGTGACCTGAGCAATGGTTGCAAAATGAAGCTCCGCTTCCTGACACAATTTGGCTTCGTACATATTCGTCATGCCAATAACAGACATACCCCAGCTGCGATAAAGTTTGGATTCCGCCCGGGTTGAAAAAGCCGGCCCGGCGATATTTACATAGACCCCCGAAGGCGTAAAATTAACGTTCATCTCCTGGGCAATTTTAAGAAGCCGGCTGTGCATACCGGGACAAACCGGATCTCCAAATGAGATATGAATCGCGGCGTCTTCATCGAAAAAAGTTTCATGGGTATGATCTTTTGTGCGATCAAAATATTGATCAGTAAATACGATTGAACCCGGTTCAATCTCTTCACGAAAGCTGCCGACGGTGGAAATCGATATAATATGGGTGACGCCGAGTTTTTTCATGCCATAAATATTTGCGCGATAATTCACATTAAAAGGTAAAATAGTGTGGTTTTTACCATGCCTCGGAAGAAACACGATCTCTTTCCCATATTTTTCACCGACCAGAAATTCATCCGACGGCTCACCATAAGGTGTCTTTAACACCAATCGATTCAAATTTTCCAAACCCACAAGATCATAAAATCCCGTGCCACCGATTATTCCCAATTTTTCTTTCATAAAACCCTTCGAATTAGACCCTGAAATTTAGAGTGAGCAGTTAAAATATACAACCAAAATTGAGATTTTTCAGTCGGAAGATAAACAAAAAGGGCTTCCATTTACAGAAGCCCCTTTTTTCGTAAGGAGAGATGGTTTTGAATGCTATTCAGCGTTTTTTAGTGTCACAAAGAAGGTCGCATCCCGCCGTTTGACTAAAACCAGGAGGTATTCACCGGAAGAATCTTCAAGAGCCTGGTTGTAATCCTGAACAGAATTAATATTCCGATCGCCAACCCGCTGAATCAGGTCGCCGGTGCGCAATGACCGACCGGCTTCACTATCTCTATCCACCCGGGTAACGACAACCCCCTCTTCATTTTCATCAATCCCAAACTGCCGGGCAATATCCGGCGTCAATTCTTCAACCGTAAGCCCCAGCCTGGTTGAACCTGACTGGGCGGTCATAGCCCCTTGTTCAATCGAATCGGGTAGCTCTTCCAATTTGACTTTTATTCTCTTTTCCTTTTTTCCCCTGAGAATAACAACCTCTTTTTCTTTGCCGACTTCCGAATTGGATACCAATAGCTGCAGATGGCTAACATTTTTAACTTTCACGCCATCAAATTCTACTATCACATCCTGAATCTTCAAACCGGCTTTTTTTGCAGGACCATCTTTAACAATACCGCCAATAAGCACACCGGAGCGATCTTCTAACTTCAATGCCTTAGCCATGGCGTCATCCACATTCTGAATCGACACACCCAGCCAGGCACGAATGACCTTGCCATGTTTAATCAGGTCGGTCATCACCTTTTTTGCCAGATTTATCGGGATGGCAAAACCGATTCCCAGATTTCCGGAGCCGCCACTGGTTGCAATGGCTGTATTGATTCCCACCAGTTCACCCCGGATATTGACCAGCGCACCGCCGGAATTCCCCGGATTAATGGCGGCATCGGTTTGGATAAAACTCTCATAATTTTGGGAATTTATGATATTGCTGCGCCCTTTGGCGCTGACAATGCCGGCAGTGACCGTGTGGTCAAGGTTATCTGAGAAAGGTGATCCGATTGCCATAACCCATTCACCAACCCGTAGCACATCGGAATCACCGAGGACAATCGGCGTCAAATCATCTGCCTTAATCTTAATCACCGCCAGATCGCTCTTTGGATCGGTGCCGATCACCTCGGCTTCAAATTCACGCTTATCGATCAATTTCACCCGGATTTCCGTACCTTGCTCCACGACATGATTATTGGTGAGAATATAGCCTTTTTTATCGACAATCACGCCGGATCCCAGCGCCGTTCCCCGCCGTTCGGTCTCCGGCAAAACACCAAAGAATCGAGGAAAGAAATCGTCGTCGAAGCCTGGGAACATCTGATTTCCGCGCATTTTCACCACTTTTGTGGTAATAATGGTAACGACGGAAGGATTCACATTTTCAGCAATATTAACAAAGGCTTCATTTAAATCCAGGAGAGAAGGAAGCTTCGAATTGTCGTCAGTAACGTACGATGCGTGCACAAATGCCGGTGAATTTTCTTTTGGGTAATTTTCATAAAGGACAATCCGTTCGGGCTTCGATTGAAAAACCATCTGCCCGATAACAATTCCCAGAAGCACAAGCAGCGCTGAGCCTGATAGTAATATAATTCTTTTTCGATTCATATTTTTTTTTCTCCTATTACTTTTACACCGTTTAACTATGAGCCATCATGAAAGTTTCAAGTTCGTTGAGAAGAGTCAGGCTGTACTCATTAGCGCCATCCCGCAACTGCCAGACGCGCATCACTTCACGAGCAGCATCTTATGTAATCGGTGGAACTGTCCGGCGGTGATTGTATAAAAATAGACTCCTGAGGGGAGAATTTTGCTGTTTTTATCTTTGCCGTTCCAGAATAATTCATAAAATCCGGGGGGCTTATGTTCATCCGTCAAAACACCAATCTTCCGCCCCAGTAGGTCGAATATTTCAATAGTGACATGGACTTCCTCGGGAATATCAAAGCGAATTGTCGTCGATGAATTAAAAGGGTTCGGATAATTAGAATAAAGGGCAAATCCCCGAGGCAATTGAGACTCTGTTATTTTGACCTCTTCCTTCGGTTCCGGTGAAGACAAAAGATAATTTACCGTGTTTTCGAGGAGATTTACACTGACGGATGAATCACTGAGTTTGTTGAATGCAAAAGTGTAATAAACAATCCGGGCGCCATAAATATTATCAGGATCTTCATACAGAATGATCCCACCCTGAGACGGTTCACCATTATTGTAATAAATAATATGAGCATCGGATGCCGGTGTGCAGGCGTCCTCATCGCCGTAGCTGCTGTAATTGATCCTGATCTCGAAATACTGAGGAGAATACAATTCATTGGGCTGAGTGACCAGATCATGATCCGTGACGAGACGGTACAAGCTTTTGGCGGTATCAGCGTTCCATTCTTCTATATGCAACACTTTTTGGGCAAATGTCGGATAACCGGTATAAGGGGATGGAGGACAAGCGTCATAACCAACCTCACCGCCTTCAATCAGAAGTTTACCACCGTTTTCCACATATAGTTCAAGCATCGAGCGGTAAGTACTATCTGTAACTGGCGCCGTGTTTGAACCCGAGGAAGATATCACCATATCAAATTCATCCAATTGACCGGCAAGTTCGCTGGTAATGCCGGTCTTCCGAACATAGTAGCCCAGGAATTCAAGCAAACTCTGTATTCCACCGGCGCTTTGCCCCTTTTCATCTGCTTTAACGACATATTCTTCAGCTAAAGTCCTATCGATTTTACTAATTAAGCGCTTCCCGCTGTCATCATCAACCAACAGGATACTCGCTTTGGTAGTATCAAGAACAAAATCACGTATCAGCACACTGTCTTCAACAACAAGGGGCTGATGAACAGAAATATAGCGCTCTGAGCTTACCGAGAATTGATACGTGGTTTGCGGTAAATCAAATTGATATTTCCCACTGCCGCTTGCAAAAGTCTGGGCCGTCTTGTACAACTGAACATTCTCACCTTCAATAAGATATATGCTAATCTCCGAATCGAGTGCTCTGCCGCCGGGATTCCCGGTCACCGATCCCGATACCGACGCCCACTCCGAAGCGGTCATCACTATATCGATGATATTTTCGCCGATTTTAACCGTATCATTAAAGACAGACGGAATATATCCGAATAATTTCGCCTCTATCCGGTATACACCCGCTTCAACAGGTTTTACGATGGAAAATTCTCCCGATTCAGCGCTGATCGTGTGAAAGACGCTCTGCGCAGTATCCGGAAGCAAATAGCCCGTGACCGATACATTATTTAATTGGTTATAATCGCTATCGATAACTTTCCCTCTAATCATCCCATAGGCTTTGGCTACCGTAAAAGTATCCGCAAAAACATTGTAGCCCTCCTTCAAAATTCCGGCATAAAGATTTCCGCTAAATTCAGGCATTATCTCAGCGGTTTTTCCGAAAATCAGCGTGTCAGTTCCGGCACCACGCAGACCGATCTGAACTTCCTGTTCGGCACAGGTTGCCTGAATCAGACCCCGCAAGCCGGGCAATAATGCGTTATCGATTCCAAAACCGGGAGACAAAGCGGTCAGCCCCGGATTTTGAAGCGACTGAGCGCCATTGACAACTAAAGGATAATCAAAAATAAAATAATCTTCACCCGGTATTTTACCTTTTATTGAAAGCATTTCGCCATATTTGGGAGTCAACTGAAAGTTCAATATCCCATCTTCATTTGTCGTTCCCAATAAACTATCCGACAGTACCGTCCAGCCATCGATATATACCTCAAGACCGGAATAAGGATTATACAATTCATCAAAAACAGTGATAGAGATATTTGACGTATCAGCAACCGGTATGGTATCCGGATTTGCCAGCACATTTACCGGATCGATAACATAAACCGTATCAATAAAGGGCACAATCTGATTCCCGGTAACGGTCAAAACCAGCTGACCTTCCGTGACAGAAGCCGGATCGAGTGATAATAGCGCCACTCCGAATACATCGGTAAGCCCATAACCCTGAATTGTCCCGGATTGGATGAGCGTTATTCGGGCATTCTCCACACCGACACTATCTACCTGTACCAGGGTTTCATACTGACCGGAGCCGGTATAATACACTTTAGAATGAGAAACTGAAGGAATATGCGGATCTCCGATCCAGGGACGAATCGTCGGATCGCCAAGTATATTATAAATATCATAATAATATTCCCGAAATGATTTTACCTGCCGGTATACCTCAAGTAGTCCCCGCTGAACCATGGCGCCGATGGAATATTTTTCTTCCTGAAAATAGCCGTCATACATCGCGCGCTCCATAATATCGTCAGGCTCCCAATAAGTACTATTGGAAGCGCCCACAAAAGCAAACGCGCCCCGGTCCGCCGCTCGGATCCAGCTTTCGCCAAAACATTCCGCCTCGGCGAAGCTGCCTGTCTCACAGGCATTGCTTATGACAAAAAAGGGAACCGATGACGAATCCAGTTTTGCAATATCGGCCATGGTAAATTCCGGTCCCTGCCACATTGTGGAAATACCGTGACCGGAGTAATGGCAAATCGTTCGCCCGCCATTTAAAGCCTGATGAATATCAGCAGTACTCCCATCAGAATGCCCTTTTATATGATCGCTTTGAATTTCCCTTGGATTCAAATGATTGTCGATCACATAATCGTGAGAACCTTCGGCAATCTGCCAGTTTTCATCATCGTCGGTTGAAATAAAGGTCAGCCGGTTCAGCGCCGCCAGGTCATCGAAGCGGCACTTTTCATAGTTCATTGACTTATGAATAACGGCGGACAGCTCTTCACTGCTGCTCACGGAAAATCTGCCGATCATTAAATCGGGAATAAAATCATCTCCAACTATTTGAGTGTAGGGAACATCGGTTTCCGTTTCACTGTAAATGCCGGTCCAAGCCGGCACATCTTCCATATCACCAATTAACAGGATATAAGCGGGGTGCGTCGCGCCGTTATATTCCGATATGATAAAATTTTTAATTGATTCCGGGTTATCCTCCAACCCGGACATCGCTTTGATTGTAACCTGATAGCCGGTCTGCCTTTTCCAATCGAGGTACTTCGCCAATTCCGGATGATCCATGAACCGGTCGGCGGCAATTACCAGCAAATTCACGGGTGTTTGGATTTCAGCTTCCGCCCGATCATAATTGATAAAAACCGCTTCCGCGAGCCGGGCTAATTCAGGATGATAAATCGAAGTTTTGGAATATTGAGCAACAGATTTTTCATCGGGAACAAAGCGTATATTGATAATCACGGTGGCACGAATATTCAACTTGTTACGCACCGGATTATATTCAACAGGAAAAAATTCAAGTAAGGCGCCCCGCGCGCTGCCCATATAAAAGGGTTCATTGATAATAACCACTCCGGGATTGAAATAGCTGTCCGTCTTATACAGGTCTTTATCAATACTGAGATCTTTTTGAGTTACAGGCTTATCTTTTCTTCGAAAAGCTTGAACCGGTTGAAGCGGCTCGGTAAAAGATCGTTCCGCCAGAGAAATTTCTTCCTGCTCGTCAATTTTAACAGTCCACTCTAGCCGGGTATTATCGGGAATATTGATTATTTTCCGGATTACGGGTAATTGGGGTTTACCAATCTCATACCAAAACCCTTCGCCGGGTATCTCTAAATCAGTGAAAAGATTGTCATTTTTAGTTATCCTTCGGATCTTTAAAAAACCTAAGGATATTTTCAGCGTAAGACCGGTTGCAGAGGAACTCAGAACCTCAAGGGAGTACGCCTCTCCGGGGCCACCGGTTTCAGACAGATGTACCGAACCCAATGTCAAACCCGGCAGACAGATAATAATAAGAGCAAAATATTTCCAGTATCCAATCATTCGTACAATCATTAAACCTGATTAAATATAAGACTTTTCCAGGTGTTTTCTATCCTGTATTATTCATAACCACGAAGCCACTTCCGAAGAAACTCCTACGGAGCAAGACACAAAGTGATGTTTAATATAAAAATAAAGGTAAAAAGGTAAGGTATAAATTTTGATTTGTTTCGTACCTGCCTGTCCCGACCTATCGGGACGCAGACAGGTATTTCAATACCTACATTTTATTAATTTTTAGAGCCTTAGTGTCTTTTCCCGAAGGAATAACTTTGGGGAGGAGATATCATTGAGGAAAATCGCTGTAATTTGAAAATCCTATTCCCTTTAAAATTTAGGCGCTTCGACCAATTTTAACAGTTTCAGCAGCGCTAATGACACAAGTAATGCGGCGCAGAAAACCCCACAAGTCAGCGGCAGACTCCAGTTCCACCACAGCGGCGCATTGATCAGGATTCCATAGCCCAGAATGTACTGTGTTAAAAAT
>DPVY01000199.1:3607-10138 GCA_003527965.1 Fidelibacterota bacterium | reverse complement strand
AGCCGCCTTCGGTATAAACCGGTAGAACCTGAAAGCCCAGCAATTTCCCCGAACCAATCAGTTCCCTAAAAAATCCGACAATCAAAAGGACAACCGCATATCCTAATCCATTCCCAATCCCATCCAGAAAACTCTCCAGCGGCGGATTTTTTAGCGCAAAGGCTTCCGCCCGCCCCATAATAATACAGTTAGTGATAATCAATCCGACATAGACGGAAAGTTGCTTGCTGATATCGTAGGCAAAAGCTTTAATGATTTGATCGACAATAATTACCAGCGAGGCGATGATCGTCATCTCCACAATAATGCGAATACTGCCCGGAATATGTTTCCGGATTAAACTAACCGATAAATTCGAAAAGGAAAGGACAAAAATAACCGCCAGGGACATGACTATCGACGTTTCCAACTTGGAGGTTACCGCCAAAGCCGAGCATATTCCCAGAATTTGAAAAACGATGGGGTTCTCCACAATAATGGGCGTCTTGACAATCTTTTTCAGTTTGTTCATCCCTGTTCTCCCGTTCTCATCCGCTCGATATACGGTCCGTAACCGCTCTCGCTCAGCCAGAATCTGACTAGGGCATCGACGCCGCGGGTCGTGATGGTTGCCCCTGAAAGTCCATCCACCTGGTATTGCGCGTCCGGCTTTTCTCTGTCGACCTTATCTTTGATTACTTCTATTTTAAGTTGACCATTTTCGTCAAATAATTTTTTATCGATCCAACTCTGCTTCCAGCGTGGATTGTCTACCTCGCCGCCCAGCCCCGGCGTTTCTCCGTGATCGTAAAAGGTAAACCCCTTCACGGTCGTCAGGTCCTTATCCAGAGCGATAAATCCGTACATTGTCGACCATAAGCCCTTACCGTAAATTGGCAGAATAACTTTTTGAATTTCGCCCTTTTCTATCACCCGGTAGATTGCCATATATTTGGGCATTTGTTTAATCTGGGCAATGTCCGCCGATGGACTTATTTTGCGACTATATTGCGGATCTTTTGCAATCCTTTTAATATCAAACACATCGGGATTCAACAAAGCATTATACTGATCTTTTGAAATAATTTTTCCGGTTGACAACTCAACGATATCGGCTTCAATTTTTTCGGCAAATACTCGGCGGATATCGGCATCATCCGTACCGATATTACCGGCTGAAAGAATATTCTTTAATTTATCAAGTTCCTTATTTTTATTCTGAATGCCTTTTAATCCTACCGCGGCAGTGGACACCAGGACGGAACAAACCAGACAAACCGCCAGCGCTACCAGAATCGTTTTACGGGTGCTATCCGTTGACATTACGGGCCAGCCTCCTTTTGATATTGGCGTTGATAAAAATCTTGTCAATGATTGGCGAAAACACATTCCCAAAGAGAATTGCCAACATCATACCTTCCGGAAATGCCGGATTGATAACCCTGATCAGCACAACCAAAAAACCAATCAGCAGCCCGTAAATATATTTCCCGGCTTCCGTCATCGCGGCAGTCACCGGATCGGTTGCCATAAAAACTGTTCCAAAGGCAAATCCGCCGAGAACCAGGTGCCACATCGGCGTCACCTGAAACATCGGATTCGTATCGCTGCCAATCCAGTTGAGAAACAGCGACGTTGAAATCATTCCAATCAGAATACTGAGCATAATCCGCCCTGAACCGATGCCGGTTACGAGAAGAATCACCGCCCCGAGAATACAGGCAATGACCGAGGTTTCGCCCATTGAGCCCGGAATAAACCCGATAAACGCATCTTTCCAGGTTACAGCTAATTGTAACAGCGGATCGGCAAATTGAGCCAAAGGAGTTGCCCTGCTGACGCCATCAACCGCCACCCAAACTTTGTCACCGGAAATCTGAGCGGGATAGGCGAAAAACAAGAAAACTCTTCCCACCAGCGCCGGATTTAGAATATTCATTCCGACGCCACCGAAAACCTCTTTGCCTATGACTACGCCAAAGGTGATTCCAAGCGCTACCTGCCAATAAGGTATGGTCGGCGGTAATATCAGTGGAAACAACAAACTGGTAACGAAAAATCCTTCGTTGACTTCATGTTTCCGGATGACTGCAAACAATACCTCCCAGAATCCGCCGACGGCAAGCGTTACAATATAGACCGGAAAGAAATAGAGCGATCCGTGAACAAAATTGGCAAAAATACTATGAGGATTAAATCCTATTCCCAACCATGACATAAATTGTTGCTGCCAGCTGCCGGTCGGGATCGAAGATAAACCCGCCAGTGTCAGATTGGCTTGCAATCCGGTATTATATAGCGCCATTATAACCGCCGGTATTAATGAGATCACCACCGTCAGCATCATACGCTTCAGATCCATGGCATCACGAATAAAAGAGGCGCGACGGGTCACTTTATCAGTTGTAAAGAAGAAACTATCGATAACCTCATACAGATAGTACAAAGACTCCAGTTTGCCGCCTTTTCGAAAATGCCGCTCCTGCTTATCCAGAAAATATCGTAATCTTTTCATTAACCTTCCTTCTCAATAAGCGTCAAAACCCGGCGCAAATTTTGACCGTGTTCGATTTTTGACGGGCAGACAAATGTACACAAAGCCAGATCCTCTTCATCCAGTTCCAGGCATCCCAGTTTCTCGGCTTCATCAATATCATCCGCAGCCAGCGCCCGCAATAAATAGGTCGGCAGAATATCAAGTGGCATCACTTTTTCGTAACTGCCGACCGGGACAATACTCCGTACACCTCCGTGCACATTTGTACTGAAATCAAAAGTTTTCCGCGGCTGCAGCCTGGATAACATCACATTTTTCACGGAGTACAGCCGGGCTCCCGGACTCAGCCAGCCGAACAATTTGCGCTCCCTTTCCTCGGGAATCACCGTAACCTGCTGATGATAACGCCCCAGAAATGCCAGCGGTCCGTCGGCTGTATAGCCGGAAAACACCGATCCGGAAATTATCCGCTTTTCACCATCTTTTAGTTCACCAACTGTTAAATCCTGTAACGATGCACCCGGGCGAGTGCGGATTAGCCGTGGTTTGCGCGCCAACGGTCCCGCCAGGGCAATGATCCGATCAGTCATCAATCTGCCGGTTTTAAATAAATGTCCAACAGCAATTACATCCTGAGCGCCAATATGCCAGACTGTCTTCGACAGTGATACCGGATCCAGAAAATGAATATGAGTCCCAACATTTCCCGCCGGATGTGGTCCCTGAAATTCTTCAATAACCAGATTCCGGACATCGGGAAGCGGAATTGCCGTACCCGGCGCTTTACAGACAAAGAGCTTTCCATCCGTCAATTTTGAGATGATCTCAAGACCCGTTTTAAAAAGATCGGATTTTTCCGAAATAATCAGCTCAACCGAAGGCGCCAACGGGTTTGTATCTATGGCAGTGATAAAAATTGAATGCGGTTTAGTTTCCGGATCAGCGACTTTGCCGAACGGACGCGCCCGCATTGCAGTCCAGAGACCGGATTCAAGTAATTGTACAATGACAGCGTCCCGTTTGAGCATTTTTATTTGATCATCCGGAAAAGATTGAAATATGATCTCTTCTT
This sequence comes from Fidelibacterota bacterium, assembly GCA_003527965.1. Lineage (GTDB taxonomy): Bacteria > Fidelibacterota > UBA2242 > UBA2242 > UBA2242 > DPVY01. The sequence continues at coordinate 6,590 of DPVY01000199.1, read as the reverse complement.
TTCCATCAAGCTCTATAACTATCGATAAAAACGCCCGCTTTTCACCCCGATTGATGGCGGTAACCGTTCCGCTTCCCGGCGATGTATAACGAATTAAAGGCATCTTCTTATCGCTAAAGAGCAGCTGCCCGAGTTTTACTCGGCCACCAATAGATACGACAAAATCGGGTTTCATCCCGATGTAATCCGGTCCGATAACGGCAACGCTTCTTGCCGGATTGCCTTCGTAAATTTTCTGGTCCGGCTGACCGTTGATGGGAAGAGTTAAGCCCTTCTTAATTTTTATCAACCCTGTATCTCCGATCTGATATACTTATTTGTAATGATTCCCGGTCACTGCTCTTTTTGACAAAGAAAATGATCCTCATTAAATTTATTCACAAATCAAAAAAGATACTGGAGACTTGTTTTTTTTATCCAGTATCCAGCACTCAGCATCCAGCATCGTCCCAAAATATGTGGAGCAACTTCTCATTTCTCAAATTTTATTCTTTACCTTTTTGGTTCCATCTTTTCCGGGTCAGGTAGTTGAAAAACTACTTCAACCGTTCAAGTCCGGGATAAATAACTGTCGATTAAGTAAAGATAATCTGAGCGCCGGCAGACAGTTCATAAAACTCTCCGACTGTCATAATACCATCAACTTGCTCACAAAAATCATCCATGCTAAGCCCAAACATGTCCACTGATGCTTTGCAGGCGTACAGTTTGCCGCCGGCGTCATTGATCATTTCAATAAATTCATCTACCGGTGGAATATCCAGCTTGTCCATGGTCTTTTTCATCATTTTGGTCGCCATAGCCGACATCCCGGGCAGCGCTCCAAGCAAGGTAGGCATATGCATGGCGGGATTACCAACGGTGGCGACTTTTAGCTTACTCATCCGTTTTTTTATGATCGCATCAAGCCCGAAAAAAGTGAAAAAGATTGAGGCTTCAATACCTTCCATACGGGCGCCGTTAGCCATAATCAGCGCCGGATAGACGCCTTCCAGCGATCCCCTGGAACATACAATCGAGACTTTTTTAATTTTTTCATCTGACATCTTAATCTCCTTTATACACAACTGGCTGGTTTACTAAGACCTGCGATTTTAGCGGCTTTTTTCAAGGGACCGTCAGGAAATAATTCATACAATTCATTTGTAGGAATTCCGCCGACTTTTTTAACACGCCGGATGGTAGGCAGGGTGTTTTTTTCTGCAAAATCTTTCTGCAAGAAATCAATGATTTTCCAGTGGGCGTCAGTCAATTCATTGATACCAATCTCCCGGGCAATTTCAACAGCAATATCTTTGTTCCATTGAGAGGGATTTGTCAGATAGCCCTCTTCATTAACATCGACTGTTACACCGGCATAAGTTTTTGTTGCCATTTTCAACTCCTTTTATTTGGGTAATTTTTTACCTGCTTTAGTCATGTGGGCTGTAATTCCCGGCATGGGCAACCCTCTCAATAATATATTCCAATAGATCCACTTAAAGGCTATTTTGCCCCAATGGTTCAGCCTTGTTTCTTTTAATAAGGACATGGGACCGATGACGGGGAATGGGAATCTGCCTTCAACCGGTTCAATATCGTAATTAAAATCAATTAAAAAGGCTTTGCCGAAACCGGATTCGATAAAGCAGTTGGCATGTCCGTCAAAGCCATCTATCAAAGGCTTATTATGAATAAAATTCATAATGTTTTTTATCAACGTTTCTGCCTGGAAATGAGCCACGGCTCCGGCTTTCGAACTCGGCAAATCGGTAGCATCTCCAAGAATAAAAATGTTTTCATGGAATTTTGATTGCAGGTTATGCTTCTGGGTAGGCACAAAATTCAGGTCGTCGCCCATCTCGGACCGTTCAATAACAGAATCGCCCATATTAGTGGGTATTGTAGTCATTAAGTCATAATCGATTTTGCGTTTGTCGAAGGCCAGAATCTGATTAGAGCCTCCGGCAACCCGCTCGATCTCAAAGTCGGTAACGATGTTAATTTTTTTATCTGCCAGCAGGTGTCCGAGAACTTCAGAGGCTTTAGGCTTGGTAAAGGCGCCTGAGAGCGGTGTGACATAGGTAATATCCACTTTATCCCGGATACCTTTTTGAGTAAAATACCAATCGGCGAGAAAGACAAATTCCAAAGGCGCAACGGGACATTTAATCGGCATTTCAGCGATATGTAACACAAACTTTCCGCCATCCCAGTTTTTTAATTTCTCCGCCAGGGCGACTGAACCTTCGACAGTATAAAAATCAAAAATATTCTTGCGCCAACCGGCATCGAGGAGACCTTCAACCTCATCAGGAACGATCCTTGAGCCTGTAGCTATGATCAGAATATGATATTCAATTGTCTGACCATTCTGAAGTTTGACTCGATTGGAACCGGGTTCGATCAATTCCACAACTTCCTGAATGTATTCAACTTTTTTAGGAATAAAATCGGTTTTATTCCTGATCACATCTTTTTCCGCGTACATTCCGAAAGGAATAAAAAGAAATCCGGGTTGATAATAGTGGCTTTTGTGCTGATCAATAATAGTAATTGACCACTGCTTATGATCGATTTTTCGCGCCAGATGGTTTGCCATCATCGTTCCGGCGGTCCCGGCGCCTAAAATCAAAATTCTTTTCATTGTTCTTTCCCTATATTTAGATAGTTTTCCTGTAAAAATTCTAATGTCTTTCTGACTCGCTCATCTTTTAAATGGTAGATGATTTGTTTCTTGTCCCGTCTGCTTCCCAAAATCCCGGCCATACTGAGCAGGCGTAACTGTTGGGAAATATTCGAGAAATTACTCGTCTGAATCGTCTCAACAATATCCGTGACACAAAAATCGCCCTCTTTCAACAGGCATAAAATTCGAAAACGGGTCTTGTTGGATATCATCGCAAAGATATTTAACACTTTTTGACATTCCGTTTCACGCGCTCGAAATTGCTTTTTAATCTGTTCTAAATCCACGCTCACTTTAATACTCCTATGTTTTAAT
>DPVY01000199.1:0-3283 GCA_003527965.1 Fidelibacterota bacterium | reverse complement strand
ATTAAAACATAGGAGTATTAAAAGCAAGCATTTTTTCCTTTTTTATAACAAATTGTTTAAAATTTAATAGAACACCGATTACGCTTATAACGCGAATTTGTACCGATTTTCATTTATTTATTCATCTCTTTTTGTTTCGAATTACTTTTCCTAACCTGGATAAACCCCCAAATGGACAGGCAGAACCAACTCAATATCTTGATAATATTGCGGTTGATAATAATCCGTGCCATCTGTGTTCTATTTGTTTTCCAAGAGTAATATTAATTATATTGAAAAAATTGCTGATTTGTCAGGACAACAAAAGCCGGTTCTGCAAAGGTCATTAACTTTACGAAAAACCGGTAAAAAACAGAACGGGAGCTCCGGATTACCCGTGCTCCCGTCTGAGGATTACCGAATGTCATAATTTGGCGTTACTTCAATCCACGCCTTTCCAATAATGCATCAATGTTCGGCTCGGCGCCTCTGAAGCGTTTGTACAGCACCATCGGTTCTTCGGTCCCGCCTCTGGAAAGGACATTATCCCGGAACGCTTTGGCGGTTTTTTTATCGAACAAATTGGTTTCTTTGAAAGCCTGAAAGGCGTCGGCATCCAGTACTTCGGCCCAGATATAGCTGTAATATCCCGAAGAATATCCGCCGGAAAATATATGGCGGAAATAGGGCGTCCGGTATCGGGATACTATCTCGGGAATCAGTCCGATACGATTCAACGAATATTCTTCAAACTCCAGAACGTCCTGTTCACGAGTTGAGGTCAACGTATGCCAATCCATATCCAGGTAGGAAGCAGCCAGGTATTCCACCGTTTCAAAACCCTGATTGAACAAACCGGCATTTTTGATCTTTTCAATTAGTTCGTCGGGAATCATTTCACCGGTTTCATAGTGACGAGCGTAAGTTTTGAGAACTTCCGGTTCAAGCGCCCAGTTTTCCATAATCTGTGATGGCAATTCAACAAAATCACGGGGGACTTCCGTACCTGATATGGACGGGTAAGTACATTTTGAGAGCAGTCCGTGAAGGCCGTGACCAAACTCATGGAAAAGCGTAGTGACTTGATCCAGACTTAGTAAAGAAGGTTTTTCACCGGCAGGTTTAGAAAAATTACACACATTCGTGACTATCGGAGTCACATTTTTACCTTTTTCAACATACTGATCGCGATAGTTGTTCATCCAGGCGCCGCCGCGTTTGCTGGCGCGTACAAAATAATCAGTATAGAAAATACCAATATGGCTGCCGTCGGCGTCTTTCACTTCAAACACTTTTACATCTTCGTGGTAGGTTGGGATGTCTTTTCGTTCGTGAAAAGTAATGCCGTAAAGTTTTGTTGCCAGGTCAAAAGCGCCCTGACGGACATTTTTCAACTGGAAATACGGCCTCAGGATTTCATCATCGAGATCGTATTTTTCCTTTTTTAACTTTTCCGCATAATACCACCAGTCCCAGGATTCCAGAACAATATCGTTACCTTTACGGTTAATCATCTTCTGTAATTCTCTGGCTTCGGATTTTGCACGTTTCAGCGCTGGAGTCCATAATTTATCTAATAACTCATAAACATTTTCAGGAATCTTCGCCATATTTTTATCAAGGATAAAATGGGCATGTGTCGGAAATCCCAATAGCTGTGCCCGCTCAGCCCGCAGCGCCACTATCTTCGCAGCAATTGCTTTATTATCGTATTCGTCATTATTATTCCCACGATTAACATAAGCGGTAAACATCTTTTCCCGGAGTTGTCGTTTTTCCGAATACTGGAGAAACGGAATCATGCTGGGTTTATGAAGCGTATACACCCATTTACCTTCATATCCTCTCTCTCTGGCTGCTTCGACACCTGACGTAATGACATTATCCGGTAATCCGGCTAAATCATCTTCATTCTCAATGACGAGTTCAAAGACATTATCTTCTTTCAGAATGTTTTCACCAAATTTCAGCGCTAAAACCGATAATTCTTCATTAATTTCTCGCATACGGGCTTTCTTTTGGGGAGTCAGATTGGCGCCGCTGCGGACAAAATCCTTATAATAATTTTCAAGCAGTGTTTTTTGTTCAATGCTTAATGATAATTTGTCTTTCTGTTCGTGGACGGCTTTCACCCTCTGAAACAGCGTATCATTCAGGCTGATATCATCATTGTGTTTTGACAGCAATGGCGCAATTTCCCTGGCGATGCCCTGCAATTGATCGTTGGTATGGGCAGAATTTATATTATAAAACACCTTACTCACTTTATCCAATTGCTTACCGGAGTATTCAAGCGCCTCGATCGTATTAGCAAAGGTTGGTGCTTCCGGATTCATGATAATTGCTTTGATCTCCTCCTTATGCTGACGCATACCCTCTTTGAAAGCGGGCATATAATGCTCCTCACGGATTTTTGGGAAGGGCGCCGTTCCAAAGGGCGTTTTGTATTCACTGAAAAAGGGATTCCGGTCGCCTTGCCGGGTACACGAAGAAATAGCCACAAGTAGGGTCAAAACAGATAACAACATGCCTTTCATGATTTTCATCCTCATATTTATTGATTTTTATCCATTTAAATTATCATTTCGCTTCTTTGATACTGAACAGAGAAAAAACGATGCCCTTATAATATAAATAATGATTGGTAAATATCTTAATATTTTAAAAATCAGAAGGATAAAATATTTATGAGTGAGCCGTTTTATCTGTCTCCTGTACTGTTAAAAATAGTGCTTTTTGCTTTTTAAATTTGTTTAAAATTAGTCATCATAAAAAAGATATTAGCCCCTGTAATTATCGTCATTCTGGGAAGTATCGTTATCGCGGCATACGGATATTTCTACCTGTTTGTTTTTCAAAAAATGAATCTTCCGGTGATTATTAATTTCATTATCATTATGATTATCATCACCTTAATCGTCGTGCTGATTGCCGTATTCACCCAGCGCATCAAAGAATTAAAAGAGGAGAATGAAGATGATATTAGTAAATACTGATTTTGTTTCGGGCCAGAAACTGGATACCCTGGGAATTGTGAAAGGATCGTTCATTCAATCCAAACACGTAGGAAAAGATATCATGACTGCTCTGAAAGGGCTGGTTGGCGGCGAATTGGTTGCCTATTCGGAAATGATCAATGAAGCTCGCTCCAAAGCTACAAAACGAATGGTGGAAGAAGCCGAAAAGATCGGCGCTGATGCTGTTATTAATATCCGTTATGCATCCAGTGCGGTAAAACAGGGCGCTGCCGAGATTCTGGTTTACGGTACAGCGGTGAAATTTATTAGAGTCTGTCCATAAACTT
>DPVY01000222.1 GCA_003527965.1 Fidelibacterota bacterium | reverse complement strand
GGTATTGATTGTCGGCGAGAGCGGTACCGGTAAGGAACTGATTGCCGATGCCCTTCATCGTCATAGTATCCGAAAACATCAAAATTTTGTGAAGGTTAATTGCGGCGCAATACCGGCGGGTATCCTGGAAAGCGAACTGTTCGGACATGTCAAAGGATCTTTTACCGGTGCGATTGAAGACCGCAAAGGCTACTTCGAGACCGCCGCTAACGGGACAATCTTTTTAGACGAAATCGGGGAAATGCCCCTGGAAACCCAGGTGAAATTGCTGCGGGTCCTGGAATTAGGCGAATTTCTGCCGGTGGGCGGTTCCCTGGGAAAAAAGGTCGATGTTCGAATCATTGCCGCGACTAACAAGGATTTGGCGGAAGAGATCGAAAAAGAAAATTTCAGGAAAGATCTATACTATCGTTTAAAAACCATTACGATTGTGGCGCCGGCGTTGCGGCATCATAGTGAAGATATACCGCTCTTGATCGAAAAATTCGCCCTGGATTTTGCGAACCGGAATAACATTCCATTCAAAGGCTTTTCTCCCAGCGCCATCCATTTATTGGAAAATTATTCCTGGCCCGGGAATATCCGGGAGTTGAAAAATTTTATTGAAAGTATGATCGTATTGCAGAAGGGTGAGGTGATCACCAGTGCCATGATCGCCAGGCGCTTGCACCTTGAACGGCGAGCCCCATCATTAAACCTGCCGGTGAAAATTTCTAAAAGTATCGATCAGGCTGAAAGAGAGCTGATTCTTCAGCAGATTTTTCTCATACGGAGAGATATAAACGATATCAAAGATGCGGTTACCGGCGATTTAAAACCGGTTCATTTTGATGCTTCTCTAAGCAGTGACGAGATGCAGCACCTGATAGCGCCGGTATCCAAAGAAGAGGTTGCCACAGGGGAGCATGTTTTTGATACTTACGGTGACCAGATAGTCAATCCGAATTTACTTGGGGAAGTCTCCCTCGAAGAAGTTGAGAAGGAACTCATTGCAAAAACCCTTAAAAAATTTAACTTTCGAAAACGACAAACCGCCAATGCCTTGAAAATCAGTGAACGTACATTATACCGGAAAATAAAAGAATATGGACTATAGAAATATCAAATATCAAATTGTCGGGATAATTCTTGTGGTATTTATGTTGTTGAGCAATTCTGCCTGCTGGTATTACTCTTTCAAAGGGACATTGCCGCCCCATATAAAGAATATTGCCATTCCGCTTTTTAGCGATAAAACCGCCGAATTTAATATTCAGCAAGTCGTAACGGATCAGATCAGAATTGGATTCATTCAGGAGAATATCCTGAAACTCGTGGAAGAGGAGAATGCCCATTCCATTTTATATGGTTCCATTTTGAGTATCCAGGACAAACCTCTCGTCTTTAAGGAATCGGGAAGCGACACGCCCGAAGCGGTGACTGAATACCGGCTGACGTTGAAAATCGAAGTGGAGTGGTTTGATAAAATTGAAAATAAAAGCCTGTTTAAAAAACAGTTTACCGGCTATAGCGAATATGATCCTACCGGAGCGACTGAGCGAACACGTATACTGGCGCTGGAAGAATCGATTGACAATATCACGGAGGATATCATCAACTCAATTCTGGCAGGATGGTAATTTAATAATTAAATATTTAGCCACAGAGCCACTGAGAGGGCAGAGATGAAATTAAATAAACCAGCCACAGAGCCACTGAAGAAACAGAGATGGAATTAAACAAAATAACAGAAAAAATTATTGGTTGTGCGATTGAAGTTCACAGACACTTGGGACCAGGGCTTTTGGAATCAATATATGAATCTGCCATTTGTATTGAATTTAACGAAGAAAATCTTTCTTATGAGCGGCAGAAAATCCTTCCGGTGAAATATAAACATCATAAGGTTGGTGAATTCAGAATTGACTTGGTTGTAGAGAATAAAGTTGTTGTTGAGTTGAAGAGTGTTGAGCGGTTTGATCCTGTCTTCGAGGCTCAGAGCGCTCTGTGGTTCAGTGGCTGAATAGGTATTTAACGAGTAAGAAAACAAGATATGATAGTTGTTTTGAAAGGTTAATCTGAAAAAATGAGGAGTCTATGAGTTGGGTTTTAGTAAAAGACGTTAAGGACTATAATGACCGGGAAGTCACCTTAAAGGGGTGGGTGTATAATAAACGCTCCAGCGGAAAAATCTGGTTTCTTATTTTGCGGGATGGCACCGGAATTATTCAGGGCGTGGTCTTAAAGAACGAAGTTAGCGAGGAGGTTTTCAATAAAAAGGATGAATTAAGCCAGGAATCTTCGATCATTGTAAAAGGATTGATCCATGAGGATAAACGTTCACCCGGCGGTTATGAGATTGTTGTGAAGGATCTTGAGGTTGTACAAATTGCCAATGATTATCCCATTGCTCTGAAAGACCACGGCGTCGAATTTTTAATGGATAACCGGCACCTGTGGCTGCGTTCCAGCAAGCAATGGGCTATTCTAAGGATTCGGCATACGGTTTATTATGCCATTACGGAATATTTGAACCAAAACGCCTTTGTTCGTTTTGACTCGCCATTGTTGACGCCGAATGCCTGCGAAGGGACGACTACCCTGTTTACCGTGCCTTACTTTGATCTGGGCAATGCCTATCTGTCTCAGAGTGGTCAGCTCTATCTCGAAGCCGGAATTATGAGTTTGGGCAGAGTTTACGATTTCGGTCCGGTATTCCGGGCGGAAAAATCCAAAACCCGCAAGCATTTGACCGAATTCTGGATGATGGACGCCGAAGCCGCTTTTGTGGAACACGACGAGAATCTCAAAATCCAGGAAGAATTAATTCGATTTGTGATTCGGTCGGTGCTGGAGAAAAATGCTATGGAGTTGGAAATTCTGGAACGGGATGTGGAAAAATTAAAGAAAGCCGATGCCCCTTTCAGGAGGATGACCCACAGGGAAGCGGTCGAATATCTGCGTAGCAAGGGTTCGAAGATTGGCAATGAGAATGACCTGGGCGCCAAAGATGAAGTGATGTTGACGGAAGATTCTGACGTACCGATTTTTGTTGAAAAATGGCCAAAAGAGATTAAAGCATTTTATATGAAACGGGATAAAGATAATCCCGATCTGGTGCTTGGCGCAGACCTGATCGCGCCGGAAGGGTTTGGTGAAATCATTGGCGGTTCTCAGAGGGAAGATGATCATGATCTTCTGTATCAGAGAATGGTCGCTGAAGATATGCCACTGGATGAATATCAGTGGTTTTTGGATTTGCGGAAATACGGCTCCGTTCCGCACAGCGGATTTGGCGTCGGACTGGAACGGTTGGTTCAATGGATGTCCGGTGTCGTACAGATCCGCGAAGCGATTCCTTTTGCAAGAACCATTTACCGGCTGAGACCATGAGTGAAAAAAAGAAAATCATTGCCGTAATCGGCGGGAGAGATTGTGATGAATCTCTTTATCAACAGGCTATGGAAGTCGGCAGACTAATTGCCGAAAAAGGCGCTATCCTTGTTTGCGGCGGGCGCGGCGGCATCATGGAAGCTGTCTGTAAAGGCGCGGCGCAAGCCGGCGGTCTTACCGTCGGGATTTTACCCGGCGATGATATAAAAGACGCCAATCCCTGGGTGACTGTCCCGATAGCCACCGGCATCGGGCTGGCGCGCAATTCGATTATCGCCCGCACCGCCTCGGCGGTGATTGCCATTGGCGGTGAATACGGCACTCTTTCGGAAATCGCCTATTGCTTCCAGTTTCAGATTCCGGTATTTACACTGCATTCCTGGGATATCAAAGGGGTTGTTGCTGTAGATACTCCTGAAGAAGCCGTGAAATTCGCATTTGGTTCGGCGAAGTATGCTGCAAAAACATAAAGGTAAGCGTTCATGGATCTAAGTGTAAATAAGGGAAAAGGGGAAATAAGGAAAAATGTTCCGGCAGGAACTCCTTGCGGAGGGAAAAGAAGAAATGGAGGAATTGATAAATAAAATTATTGGTTGTTGTATAGATGTTCATAAAGAGTTAGGACCTGGTTTTCTTGAAAGTATTTATCATAAAGCATTAGAAATTAGATTTGCAGAAGAAGAAATTAAATTTGAATCTGAGAAAGAGATATCAGTTTTTTTCCATAAGAAATTTGTTGGAATACACAGGCTAGATTTTTTAGTAGAAAAAGAAATTGTTTTAGAACTTAAGACAGTCGAAGAAATCCATAAGAAATATTATGCCCAGGTTAGGTCATATTTAAAAGCAGTTAACAAAGATATAGGGTTGTTAATTAATTTTTCAGACTTTAAGCTGGATCCACGAAGGGTAGAAAGAAAAATAAGGAGATAAGTGTATTTCCCTTTTCCCTCTTTTTCCCTTTTTCCTTACTTATCCCGATATATCGGGATGAACGGTTACACATAAAGAAACAGTGAAGATTGATAGTATGTTCTTGTTGAAAAAGTGAATTGAATGCTCGCCGGCATTCACGAGCGAAGTAATATGTTAAGGATTTAATGAGATGGATGGAAAATCACTGAACGTTGTAGAAGAAAAACTCAATGATCTTAAAAAAATTCTGCCGGAAGTATTTACGGAAGAAAAAGTCGACTGGGAGAAACTGAAAGCAGCGCTGGGTGAAGACATCGAGTTCCGCGAGGAACGCTATCACCTGAACTGGGCGGGCAAATCGGAAGCTTTCAGAGCGTTGCAAACACCGACTACCGCTACTCTTGTTCCTGATAAGAATGAATCGGTCAACTTTGATAATACTGAAAATCTGTTCATTGAAGGTGAAAACCTCGAAGTTCTGAAAGTCCTTCAGAAATCCTACTTTGGCAAGATCAAGATGATCTATATCGACCCGCCCTACAATACGGGCAACGACTTTATCTATTCCGATAAATTTGCCGAAAGCCGCGAAGACTATCTGAAACGCAGCGGAACCAAAGATGAAAACGGTCTGATTACTCGTGAAGGACTTTTCCGTAACAGTAAGGACAGCGGGCATTATCACTCCAACTGGCTCTCCATGATGTATCCGCGGCTTTTCCTGGCGCGCAATCTCCTGCGGGAAGACGGCGTGATCTTTGTCTCCATCGATGATAACGAAGTCCACAACCTGCGGATGCTGATGAACGAAGTGTTCGGGGAGGAGAATTTTATAGTATCAATTATTTGGAAGAAAAGAAGTACTCCGCCAAATGATCAAATCATTGGTGCTGATCACGAATATTTAGCCGTTTATGCAAAGTCTATCGAGTCAGTGGCGCTAAATTTAAAAGAAAGAAGCGCTGAGCAAATATCACGATATAATAACCCAGATAATCATCCTAAAGGTCCCTGGACACCGGGAGATTTAATGGCAAATGTTAAGGGTGGTAGATATGTAAAGTCTCTTTATTACCCAATTGTAAATCCAAAAACAGGAGAAAGCCACTACCCTTCATCAAATGGTAACTGGAGATTTAATAGTGAAAAGATCCAGGAATTACTGAACAATAATGAAATATATTTTGGTGATAACGGAAAAGGAAGACCTAAATTAAAGAGATTCTTATGCGACGTGAAAAGTGGTATTACTTATAATACGATATGGAATTTTGTACCTTTTAATACAAAGGGTTCTCAAGAAATGACAGATTTACTTGGGAATTTGACAATATTTGATAACCCAAAACCTTCTGGCTTAATATTTGAGTTAGTAAAACTTGGCTCAGAGAAAGATTCTATTATTTTAGACTTTTTCTCAGGTTCATCAACAACCGCCCATGCGGTTCTGGATTTGAATAAGCAGGATGGTGGCAAACGCAAATTCATCATGGTGCAGATGCCGGAACCCTGTGGTGAAGATTCCGAAGCCTGTAAAGCCGGATTTAAGACAATCGCAGAGATTGGCAAAGAGCGCATCCGGCAGGTGATTAAGAAGATTAAGGCTGAGGATGAGGGCAAGTTTGATTTTGCCAAAAGCGGTTTGGATTTGGGATTTAAGGTATTCAAATTGCGACAATCCAATTTCAAGATCTGGCGCGGCGATAAAATAGAATCTGAAGAAGAACTATTACGTCAAATGGAAGCACATGCCGATCCGGTTGCAAAAGAGGCGAAAATTGAGGATATTCTATACGAGCTGTTATTGAAATCCGGGAAGGAATTGACGTCGGAGATTGAATATAAAGATGGAATATTTTGGATAAACAAGAATGAGATGGCAATCGTTCTGGAAAAAATCGATGAAGACGTTGTAAAAACCGTTATAAACGGGAAACCGGGAAAACTGATCACGTTGGACAGGCTTTTTCAAAACAACGATCAATTCAAAACCAACACCCTGCTTCAGATGAAAGATGCGGAGATTGAGATGAGTGTGGTATAGGATGAATTACTATTTCACTGATGAAGAGATACAGAGCCTTATCTTTTGGGGGATCGATTGACGTTCTATGAAGATTTTAAAGAGCTAATAAGCGAAACTGTTCCCAAAGAACGACTCACCTTCGATTATACACATCCGGAATTTGACAAAGATCAAAAATATGTAGTTGACTGCCGCATTAATGGTATGCCAAAACCACTCTATCTTTTTGCCATTTTAAATGACAGTAAATGCAAAGATGTTATGATTTCCATGTATCAGTTTGAACGATGGGGCGTCAAATATAACTCCGTCTCCATATTTGAAGATCAGGAAACTATCAACCGCAGAGTGCTTGCAAAGTTCAGCGACATCGGAGAGAAACAATTTTCTTCGCTTCTTTCTAATAAAGATAGAATAAATAAATATCTGTTAGAGCAAATTGGAATTTAATATTGAAACTCAAATTCGACCCATATCGGCAATATCAAATAGATGCGATTCATTCTGTCGTCGATATTTTCGAGTGGTGTAGGAATTAAGATGAATTCTCAAATTGAAATACACAAAACCTATGAATCGATACTAAATATTCTTAGCGAAGCCCGAAAGTATGTTTCTTGTGCTGTAAATTTCTCTATGGTGCAGGCATATTGGAATATCGGAAAGATAATTGTTGAGGAGGAACAGCATGGTAAAGAACGCGCTGATTATGGCAAATCTCTAATTAAGGAGCTATCTATCCGGCTGACCAAAGAGTTTGGTAGAGGATTTTCCGAGCAGAGTTTAAGAAACATGAGACAGTTCTATAACTGTTTTTCGATTCGCTCCGCACTGCGGAGCAAATTGGGAAATACAGCATGAAGTTAAAATTCGACCCAAACCAACCTTTCCAACTCGAAGCCATAAAATCGGTCGTCGAAATATTCGAAGGACAATCTCTTGAAAAGGGAGATTTTGAGTTTTCCTTACTGGGGCAAATGGATATTCAATCGCAAATGGGCGTCGGTAATAAACTTGAAATAACCGAAGCGCAAATATTAGAAAATCTAAAAAAGATACAAAAACATAACGGTCTGCCGGAATCCCAACAGCTGGACGGCATGCATTTTTCAGTGGAAATGGAGACCGGCACAGGAAAAACTTATGTTTACCTGCGGACGATTTATGAATTGAATAAACTATACGGTTTTAAAAAGTTTGTCATTGTTGTTCCAAGTATTGCCATTCGTGAAGGCGTACTAAAAAATCTCGAAATCACCCACGACCATTTTCAGAATCTCTATGGTAATATCCCGTTAAATTATGATGTTTACGATTCCAGGCGAGTATCGCGTTTACGCAGTTTTGCGATTAATGACGCCATTCAGATTATGGTAATAAATATCGATTCTTTCGCCAAAGATCAAAATATCATTAATCGCCCCAATGATAAACTGACCGGACAGCGACCGATTGAGTTTATTCAGTGTACAAATCCGATTGTTATTGTGGATGAACCTCAGAATATGGAAACCGAGATTCGACAACAGGCGATTGAAAATCTTAATTATCTTTGTACGCTGCGCTTTTCGGCGACACATATAAAACGTTATAATATGATTTATAGCCTGAATCCGGTTCAGGCTTACGACAATGGTCTTGTGAAACAGATTGAAGTCGATTCGATAGTTACGGAGAATGACTTTAACGAAGCCTATGTATGCCTGAAAAAGGTTTATTCAACCAGGACACGAACATCTGCAAAAGTGGAAATCGATATAGAAACCGACAAAAGTGTAAAGAGAAAAACGATCACGTTAAATGTCGGTGATGATCTCTATGAATTATCCGGTCGGCGCGATATTTACCGCAACGGTTATATTATCAATGCAATCGATGTAGAATATCAGTTTATCTCATTATCCGGCGGGCAGGATATAGCTGTCGGCGATTCTCTTGGTGGTCTGACCGATGAGATCATGAAAGTTCAGATAGATAAAACGGTGCAGGAACACTTTTCGAAAGAAATCCGGTTGCGTGATAAAGGCTTAAAAGTTCTCTCACTGTTTTTTATTGATCGGGTGGCGAATTATCGCAGTTATGATGAAAATGGAAATCCTGTAAAGGGAAAATTCGCGCAATGGTTTGAGGAAGCCTATCAAAAATATGTAAATAAAGAACCATATCGTCATTTAATAACTGATTCTGTCGATCAAGTGCACAATGGTTACTTTTCTCAGGATCGCAAAGGTAATTGGAAGGATACAGGCGGAATCAGTCAGACTGATAATGACACTTATAAATTGATTATGAAAGATAAAGAACGGCTTCTTGATATAAACGAACCTCTCCGGTTTATCTTCAGTCATTCGGCTTTGCGCGAAGGCTGGGACAATCCAAACGTATTCCAGATATGTACATTGAACGAAACACGGTCTGATTTGAAAAAACGTCAGGAAATCGGGAGAGGAATGAGACTTGCCGTGGATCAGCAGGGAAACAGAGTATTTGAAAAAGATATAAATCTCTTAACGGTTGTTGCAAATGAGAGTTATGAAGATTTTGCCCGTCAATTACAAAAAGAGATTGAAGATGATTGCGGTGTATCGTTTGCCGGCAGAACAAAGAATAAAAATAAACGGGTTAAGGTCAAGTATCGCAAAGGTTTCGAACTGGATGATAATTTTAAGGCTATATGGGACAGAATTAATCAGAGCACAACATACCGAGTAGAATACAGAACTACGGATTTAATTAGAGATGCAGTAAAAGAAATCAAGGGTTTACCTGAAATTCGGAAAGCATTAATTCATGTTTACCGATCCCAATTGGAATTTGATAAAGCGGGGATTGTTACCGGTGAAAAAGCTTCCGCTATTACGGAGATGAGCCGACTATTCAATATCCCTGATATATTAGGATTTGTTCAGCAGCGTACCGGTTTGACCAGGAGTACTATTTTTGAGATATTAAAACAATCGGGAAGAATTAATGATATATTGATCAATCCCCAATTATTTTTAGATACCGCAGTATCGGCGATAAATAAGGTATTAAACAGGTTGATGATTGATGGTATTAAGTATGAAAAGATAGGTCACGTCGCTTATGAGATGAGACGATTTGATGAATTTGATATTCACATAAATGATTTGACATTTAAGATTAAAAATCCTGATAAGACTATTTATAGTAATTTCATACCGCTGGATTCAACTGTAGAAAATAAATTTGCAGTTGAGTGTGAAAACAGGGAAGATATTCTTTTTTACATGAAATTACCATATTGGTTTAAGATAAAAACACCGCTTGGCTCGTATAATCCGGATTGGGCTTTAATTAAGAAAAATGAAGAGACGGTGTATTTTGTCGCTGAAACTAAAGGAAAAGATCAGGAGTTAAGACCTAGTGAAGAGTATAAAATAAAATGTGGCAAAGCGCATTTTAATGAGATTGAAGAAGTAAAATTTAGACAGGTCGTGAAGCTGTCCGACCTGGATTGAAAGATTATGATAATTCATGCCGAAATAGTAGTTAGCGGGATGGTTCAGGGAGTGGGCTACCGTTACTTTGTGTATCGAAAAGCGAATCAATACGGTTTGTGCGGTTATGTAAAAAATTTACCCCGCGGCGATGTGCTCTGCGAGGTTGAAGGTGATGAGGGAATTGTCCGGGATTTCGTAAAAGAGCTGCGTGTTGGGCCGACATTTTCCAGGGTAACAAATGTGCAGGTAAACACATCAAACGATCTGTTTGGATAT
>DPVY01000331.1 GCA_003527965.1 Fidelibacterota bacterium | reverse complement strand
AGCAACTCTCAAATTCGCAATATCTCTGGTGAATTAAAAAGACTTCAGATGAGAGGCTGGAATGATGAACAAGAAACATCGTTACTTCTGCTGAAACCAAAACTAGCCTATTCTGCTAAACGCCAAATGGGAAGAAATGCTGAACAAGCAGCTCGAGACTTGAAAGATTTCCTCTCAGCTGGAATAGATGTAGTAGTTTCTTCCACAGATCCCGGAAAGAGTTTTAACAATTTCGTTAATCTTTTTGAATCAATTTTAGCTTACCACAAAGCCTTTGGCGGTAAATAAGAGAAGGAGTGTATACAATGAAGTTAGATAAGAAAGTCATCATTTCTGGAAACATTAAAGCATTGACAGGTTTGCACATTGGCGGCAGTGGACAGGGAATGGCGATCGGCGGGGCGGATTCACCGGTATTGCGTGATCCCATTACCAACATTCCTTATATCCCGGGGTCATCACTGAAGGGGAAAATGCGCAGTCTATTGGAGAAGATTACCGGAAAACTGCCCATTAAAAACGGGAAAGCCGAACCCTGTAAATGCGGAAATTGCGATGTTTGTACCGTTTTTGGTGTTCCTGCAGAAGCAGATAGTAAACTTCCCGGACGCCTGATTGTCCGTGATGCCTTTATGAAGCCTGAAAGCGCCGACATTCTGGATAAAAGCAATAACACCGATATGCCTTATACCGAAGTAAAGACCGAAGTTACAATTGACCGCATTACATCAAAGGCTAATCCGCGGCAGATTGAGCGGGTTCCATCCGGCGCTGAGTTTGATATGCAATTGATTCTAAACGTGTACGATGAAGACGATCTGAACTCGCTTTTAAACACTGTTGAGACATCTCTCAAACTGGTGGAAGATGATTATCTCGGTGGTAACGGAACCCGTGGGTACGGCCAGGTACAGATTGATATCACCGGTATTTCCTATAAAGATGAATCTATCTATGCAGGTGATAATGTGGCTCAAAAACTGGAGGCATAAGTGAAATACAAATTATTCAAACTGAAATTTGTATCGCCTCTCCACATTGGCACCAACCGCCCTGGTTTTGAAAGCTCCGACGAAATACTACATTCTGACACACTGTTCAGCGCTCTGGTTAATTGCTGGTCACAGCTGTATCCCGATGACCTGAACTTATTCTTCCCCAAAGAGGCTAAATCATTAGTAATCCCGTTCTTCGCTATTAGTTCCGCATTTCCGTATATGAAAGAAAGACTCTATTTCCCCAAACCCTATCTGCCTTTGGATATTCCGAAAGAGATTACTGAGGCAAACCCTAATCTTAGCAAGAAATTGAAGAGCATTACTTACTTCAGCCAAACACTTTTTGAAAAAGTAATCAGTAATGAAGAGATTCGCATAAGCACCGATTGGATCAGCGCTGATGGCAGATTTGCCCATAGTAAAACCCTCAGTAAACGAGAAGCCGGTGAAATTCCTTTTGTGATGGTTGACGTTCCCCGCATCGTCAAGGACCGCATGACAGATGAAGCAACTCCGTTTCATTTTACCCGGATTCAGTTTTATAAGGACGCCGGTCTCTTTTTCCTGGCTAAGTTTCAGAATGATGAGTGGGAAAAGAAATTTACTGCGGTTTTGCGGCTTCTTGGTGATACCGGTATTGGCGGAGATCGCAGCGTGGGTCATGGATTATTTCAGGTGAAATTGATTGATGATATTGATATCTGTACTCCGAAAGAGCCATCACATTTCTTGACACTCTCCTTGTATCATCCAACTGTGGCAGAGGCAAAAAACATCAATATGGAAGCTTCGTATCAAATCGTTGAGCGGAAAGGCTGGATCTTTTCCGGCAACAGTAAACCGCTGCGTCGTCAGGCAGTGCGTATGTTCCGAGAAGGTTCTGTTTTCCCCGGTAAGGCAGAGACCTGCGGTGATACGATAATAGTATTGAAAAAACAACCGGAATTAAATCTCCATCATGATGTGTTTCGGTTCGGGCAAGCGTTGGTTGTCCCGGTTCACAAAGGAGGGCAGAATCATGGATAAGATCAACACCAGCCAGACGTACCGGATTCGTATTCTGTCGCCTGTCCATATCGGAAGCGGTCGTAAATACCTGAAAGGCATTGATTTTATTGATGACCGGAGAAAACGTCGCACAGGGATTGTATATCATCCGGAAATTCATAATTTGATTGCAAATGATAAACAAGCGATTAATCGACTGTCAGAGATCGATGGGCGTGATTACAAAATTGATGACTTTTTACGGGAATTTCGTATCGAATCACGGTTAAAAAGTATCCGGTATTACCCATTTACAGTTTATTCCCGAGAGATCTTAGAAATTCAACGTAACGGTCTGGGAGTTCCACAGATACCCGGGTCGTCCATAAAAGGCAGTATTCGATCCGCGTTGTTTCACACCCTGTTTCTGAGCTTGGAGAAACAGGAACAAAAGCGCTTATTAGAAACGATTCACCAGAGAACCAGGGATAAGTTTGCAGCAAGTGATATTGAAAAAGAGATATTCGGCAAGGAACCCAATACCGACTTTCTGAAAGCCGTTATTGTTACCGATGCTGACTTTAATTCCGGTGATATTGACTTGGGAATTGCCCAGGTATTATCAGCAACCAGGGACTCTGGATGGAGATGGAAACCGAATAAGTTCAACGATTTTCCCATGTCGTTGTCATTTGAATATTTAAAAGGCAATTCATCATCAGAAACCACTATTAGACTAAATCAATATTTTATCAATGATACAATAGCCAGGGATTATCTGAAATTTAATCAAAAATTGCCACAGGATATGATTGCCCTGAACAGTGTAATCAATAACTGTAGCCGCGATCTGGTGCAAAAAGAGCTGGAATTTCTGTATCGCTATGATCCCAATCACGATCTGCGCAGTATCGCCGGATTTTACGAGAATCTCGCTCGGCAGTTTCCCGATGACAATCAAGGCTGTGTATTGCGGATAGGCTGGGGCAGCGGTTGGACCAGTATGACCGGCAATATCCTGGATGATTTCGGTGACTATTTATATAATTTTCGTGAATGGTTTGGCATGGGCAGGAGAGATTTCGATTTCCCTAAAAGCCGCAAACTCATCATGCGCGGACGGAATCCTGTTGCAGTTCCGGGATGGATCAGACTGGAGATAATTTAATGAGCATACTGTATTTTGCCAATGTAGGCAACCGCGATGTCAAGCATTCCGAAGTTAATCAGGTAATTCCGCGGTTATCCGGTAAGGAATGGTTGGATGATTATGATAACAAAAAGACTAAGCTGGACTTTCCAATCCTGAGCAACGGATTGAAATACGTATTAGAAAACCTGGACGGAAGATCAATTGATAAGCTATTTCTTTTCTATACCGATCAGAAAGAAGGTGTCGCTGAAAAGCACCGTCAAAGCGACACTCTCTATTTTGCGGAATTGATGAAACAAATGATCATTGACCGAATGGCGCAAAAGGTGGCAACCATAGATCTAATACGAATAGAGGGCACACCCAATAATTATGATGACATGTTCCATTTCTATTCGGAGAAACTGGAGATATTCAAACATCAGGAGAAAGCGGAAATAGCTTTTTTTGCTCCCGCCGGCGGCACACCGGCTTGTAACATGAATATGGTTTTACACGGTAGTAGGGTTTTCGGTCAGAAATCTCGGGTTGTCCTGATCAGTGAAACTCCCGGTTCCAAACCCAAGTCTTTAAATATTTCCTCTGAAATTATCCACAGTCATAACCGTAAAGCGATTGAGAAAATGGCAGAGCATTATAATTTTAATGGAATTGCAAACCTGTTGCGATTATCAGTAAATCCGAAAGACCGGGCGCTCATGAATCTCGCTCTATACGGCAGTTCCCGACTTAGCCTCGATTTTCAGGGAGCGCTTAATTACCTTAATCAGATCGATGATCCACAGCTGATAAACGAACCAATAATTAATGATTTAAGGCAATCTGCAAATTCATTTACCCAATCTGTTCCGGCGCTGCATTCCGGTGTGGATGAGCAGTCCAAAAAAGAATACTTGCTTATGCAAAAACGTCAGATATGCGAAGTTTGTCTATGTGCAATTATTAAGTACAAGACCGGTCAATATACGGACTGCATGGGACGAATATTCCGGATTCAGGAGAGTCTGGCACGCTGGTTTTTTGAATATTATACCGGTTATTATAAGAAGTTTCAGTACAAAAAAGATTTTAATAATTTCGGGGAAACCGAGATCGGACGGGATTTTAAAAACTATATGAATTCAAAGCAGCGGAAATCCTACCGGTTTGAACCCAATCGCGTGATTTTAACCAAATTCTGGAGTTGGGTAACCAAAACAAACCCGAAGCAAATTCAAGAATTATATCCTGAATTACACAACTTTGTAAAACGGGTGGACACACTCAGTGATTTACGGAATGAATCTCCAATTGCACATGGCTTTGCATCCGTAACGGAAAGTGTTATTTCCGAAAAATTCCGCGGGAACCTGTTGGAAGACCTGAACCGACTTCCCGAACGATTCCAATTTCAATGGAACCTGAAAGCGTATGACCAGATTATTGATTTAATTTGTCAATATTATTAGCAGTTTCGTAGTTCTTTGACATTGTGAAAAATAAATAAAGGATTTTATATGGCTTATCTTTATGTGACAGAACAGGGGGCTAAGATCACACAGTCTGGAAATCGCATTGTAATCAATAAAGAAAAACAGAAACTGGCAGATGTTCCCCTAATCAAAATCAATGCTGTTTTGTTATATGGAAATATTCAGATAACAACTCAAGCAATGCGTTGTCTGCTCGACAACGGTATTGAAACAGTGTTTTTTAACTACTATGGCAAATTATATGGGTTTTTAACGCCACCCAAATCTAAAAACATTGTTTTGCGAATACGGCATTATGAAAGTGCCCAAAATCCACAACTGGCACTCAAAATTGCCAAACAGATTGTCCAGGCAAAAATTATCAATATGCGGGAATTGCTTTCAAGACATCTTAAAAACTATTCCGATTCGGAGATCTCCAGCGCGGTTGCATCGCTGAACGAATGGTCGCGAAAATCCGAATATAAACAGAAAGCGCAGAACTTGCTTGGAATCGAGGGCGCGGCAACTGTTGCCTATTTTAATGCCTTTCGTAAAATGTTTCGGTCCGAGTTGAAATTCAACGGTAGAAATCGACGACCGCCAATGGATGAGATCAACGCCCTTTTGTCTTATACCTATGCAATACTCG